>CAJQMI010000126.1 GCA_905479395.1 uncultured Flavobacteriales bacterium | reverse complement strand
CGGTGATACGCTCAACTCCGTGTACGGCGCTGCTGAGGTGCTCGTTGTGGCACAACGACGGGTCGTCCATCACAATCGATTGCGCACAATCACCATTCCATTGGAATGGCAAAACCGTTGGTCGTTGACTCCCATTTTTCAAGGGGGCTTCGCTCTTGGAGCACTCGTTCACTGGAGAACCTCGCTGAGTGGGAGAACCTTTACTGAACAAGAGGGCAACATTGTCGATTACAGCGATGCTGAATTTCCGTCCAACCGAATCACCTTGGCACCTATGCTTCGAATGCATGCCACCTATGACATCGCTCCGGATTGGAGCATTGAACTTTCGGCACGGATGTCGTCCATGAAACATGCGAGCCGACCAAGCGCTGAACTTCTTGATCAAAACGGTCAATTCAAAGGACGTTTACTCACGGGTAATCTGTTCTTTGGTGTGGCCCGTGCCATCCGGTAGCAAAGCATCAGAGATGGAAAGCAATGCCAAACCAAGTTAAAGCAACTTGCAGATGGCGACGGCACATAGAAAGTCCGTACCCTTGCGGCTCCAATTCTCACAATTCTCAAGACATGAGTGGCCAACATTTTTCCTTCCCTTCCTTTTCCTTTTTGGCAGTCCTCGTCTTTTTCTTCGTAAGCCAAGTCCAAGCTCAGAACCTCGTTGTTGATGGAAGTTTTGAGAGTGGAGATGAAGTGTTCTGCGGAATAATGGGAGCCTATGACTTCGGGAACAACTTGAACGATTGGACGAGTCCGACGCAAGGAACGCCCCAACTGTTCTTCACGAACGTCAATTCAGATTGTTGGAACGCACAACCCACGAGCACTTACCCGGGTCCCATCGGAATCAAAGGATCACAAATGCCTTTGGATGGCGAATCAATGGCAGGCATTTACGCGTACACGATTCCCGATTTCAACCAACGTCATTACATCCAATCACCGCTCTCCTCCCCACTCATTCCAGGGCAGGCGTATAAAATTGGATTTTACGCTTCACTCGCCGATTTCATAGAATTCGGATCCAACGGCTTAGGCGCACATTTGAGTGAAGGGGGAATTGATGCGAATAGCGACGGTGTTCTGGCTGCCACTCCTCAAGTCGTCTCGGAGGAAGTGTTGAGTGATTACATCCGCTGGATTTTGATTTCAGATACGTTGATTGCTGATGCAGCATACGACCACATCACAATCGGGAACTTCCAGAGCGATGCGGAAACCGTGCTCGAATCGAATCCTGCGAGCACCGGTGCCGTGAGCACCTACGGTGCCTTTTACTTTATCGATGGCGTTTTCGTCGAACCGGTAACCATTTCCAGTGTAGAAGCTCCAACCGCACCGCACGCTTGGGATTTGCAGACTTCAACATCAGGACTCACAGTGGTCTCCAAGCACGCCAGAAACCAATTTACCGCTTCCGTGTTTGGCTTGGATGGCAAACGCATCTGCGAAGTCAAGGGCATGAATCAAATTGACATTCCTTGGAGTGCATGGAATGGCTCCTGTGCCATCATCACTTTGAACGACGGTGAACAACAAATGAGCCAGCGCATCTGCCGTCCTCGTTAAGCGCGTCGTATCTCCCTCGTTCCAAGTGCTTTTCATCCGGGTCATTCGAAGGGACTCAACGGGTATCTTTGCGCCTTTTTCCGACGCATACACCGCCCATGAGACTCGCCCTATTTGACTTTCGCCAAACCGTAGATTACCGCCTCGAAGTTTTGAGTGGATTGACCGTGGCAATGGCCCTCATCCCCGAAGCGGTAGCTTTTGCCCTCATTGCCGGTCTCAGTCCCCTGACGGGACTTTATGCGGCATTTGTGGTCGGTCTGGTGGCCAGCGTTCTGGGAGGACGCCCCGGAATGATCAGTGGCGCCACAGGAGCCATTGCAGTAGTTATTGCATCGTTAGCAGCTATCGAAGGCCCCGAATACATCTTTGCAACCGTCATTCTGGCTGGATTTATTCAACTTGCCGCAGGCTTCCTCAAACTGGGAAAACTGATGCGGCTGGTCCCGCAGCCCGTGATTTTTGGCTTTGTGAACGGCCTAGCCATCATCATCGGTGGAAGTCAACTCGACCAATTCAAGGATGACGGAGGAGCCTGGTTGACAGGTGGATCCATGGGGATTTTTGTGGGACTGACCTTGCTGTCCATGGCCATCATCGCTTTCCTGCCCAAGCTGACCAAAAAAGTACCTGCTGGCTTGACCGCCATTGTGGTCGTCTTTGCCGTCGTAGCTGGATTGGGACTCGATACAAAAACAGTAGGTGACATGGCTTCCATCAAAGGTGGTTTTCCTCCCTTTCACATTCCAATTGTGCCATTCACGTTGGAAACGCTGACCATTATTTTCCCCTATGCCGCGATCGTAGCTGGAGTTGGTTTGATTGAAAGCCTATTGACCTTAAACATTTTGGATGAAATCACGGGAACACGCGGCCACGGCAATCGGGAGTGCGTTGCCCAAGGTGCCGCGAATATTTTGAGCGGATTGTTTAGTGGAATGGGCGGATGCGCCATGATCGGACAGAGCCTCATCAATGTGAGCTCCGGCGCTCGTGCTCGACTCAGTGGGATTGTGGCCTCAGTCATGCTCCTCGTATTCATTTTATTTGGCGCTCCTCTGATTGAGAAGCTGCCCATGGCAGCTCTTACAGGGCTGATGATCATGGTGGCCATTGGCACATTTGAGTGGGCATCTCTGCGCACGTTCCGTCGCATGCCAACGTCTGATGTTTTCATCATGATTTTGGTCACCCTCATCACAGCATTCATGCACAACCTCGCCCTTGCGGTCTTCGTCGGTGTGGTCGTTGCAGCCCTTGTTTTTGCCTGGGACAATGCCGTACGAATTCGCGCTCGCAAACGAACCGATGAAAAAGGTTGGAAACACTATGAGCTATACGGCCCTCTGTTTTTTGGATCCACCACGGTGTTCTCTGAGAAGTTTGACATCCAAGAAGATCCGGAACATGTTGTTTTGGATTTCAAAGAAAGCCGTGTCGTGGACATGTCCGCTATTGAGGCGTTGAACAAGTTGACAGCGCGTTATGCCGAAGTTGGCAAAACTGTGCACATCCGATACTTGAGCGAAGATTGCCGCGCCCTCATCGACAAGGCAGAGTCCATCATCGAGATCAATCACTTCGATGATCCCACGTACAAGGTGGTGCGAAACCTGAGATAGGCAAATCCTTCTTCAGCGCGCGTGCGATCCGTCGCAGAAGGGCGGGTTCTTGGTTTTCTTGCAACTGCAAAGTGCCACTGGCTTCTCTGATTCTGCCTTGAATACAACTGGTTGCTTTTCACTTCCACGGTGTGCACCGTTGCACCAAGGTTGGTTGTCCGACTGACCGCACGAGCACCACGCGTAGGTGGTGCCCGAGGTCAATGTTTTAATGTCGGGGCCTTGTGCATTTGCATCAGGTCCTTTGGATTGATTGACAGCCATGACTCACTTGACTTCAAGGTGGACCGTCATGACAAAAATGTCGCGAATGGCTTGGTCTCCGAGGTTGTTAAAAAAGGAGTTTGATCCGTAGCGAACGTCGAACTGGCTTCGATCGATTTCAATGGTCGCTTCGTAAGCGTTGCCGTTTCGCGTTACTTCAAACTCCAACGGTTTGGTGATGCCTTTGATGGTGGCATTGGCCTTGACGGTCGCCTTGTTCTTTTTAAACGTTGATCCTTCATTGATGACAAGTGTCGCCGTGGGGTGGGATGCGACATCGAAGAAATCGGGTGATTTGAGGTGCCCCATCAATTTGGCACCGTACTCTGGGCTCAAGTCCGTATTGGCCATGGATGTCATATCCAATGCCACTGAACCTGATTTGATTTGATCACCCTCGAAGACAATGCTGCCTTTGTTGATTCCGATGGTTCCATTGTGATCGCCGCCAACAATCTTACCTGCGGCCCACTCAACCGTTGAAGATTGAGCGTCAATTGTTGCTTTTTGTGCTGCTGAAAAATTGGGTTGGACCAAGAAGAGCGCTGCTGTTAGCGCGAAAAAATAATGCTTCATAACGTTGAGTGTTTGTTCTTCGCAAATCTGCAACGCACTCGTATTTGTGGCGTTCTCCTGGATTAACTTCCATATACCTTGCCTACCCGTTGTGCGCGCAATTTGCTCAAAGCCTGCGGGGTGATGCCCAAGTATGAAGCGATGTGACGCTGTGTTAATCGATTGCTGAGGTCGGGATACACATCCATGAAATACTCGTATCGTTCCAATGCCGAAGTGCTCATCATCATCAAAATACGGCGCTGCAAGGTTCCTGCACGGCGCATCATTCTCTCTAACCCTTTCTGCCAATCTTGATTTTCGTATTCAACAAAATCCACCACCATTACTTCAGATTCCTCAAGCGCCTCAATGGTCAAGTTGCTTGCTTTCCCAAACGCAATCGCGTCCAAATCTCCAAGCACCCATCCTTCTGGCGCAAATATGAAATTGTGCTGCTTGCCATTTTCATCGGTGAAGTAAGACCGCAACAAGCCTCTGTTTACCTTGTAAGACTTTACACGTTTTTGTCCTGCTTCTTGCACAATCTCTCCCTTTTTGAACGCTTTCCTAATTGACATGGGGCAAAAGTAAACGGAGAAAGATAAATCGCTTCATCAGTATATTGCTGCCATGAGCAACCCCCTTCTGCATTGCGTTTTTCTTCGATTTTCGCTGGTGTGCTGCCTCACCGTGTTCCTCCTTACTGCCTGCTCAGACACTGAACTATCGAATGAATTGATGGCGTATGCAAGTGAAGGAGAACTTTGCTCTGAAAATGAAGTTCTGCCCTCTATTTCGATTGAATCGCAGATCGAGGCGGCAGGAATCACGGATTCTTCCAAAACCCACGCCTATGTCCTTGAAGAGGGTGAGGAGGCGATTTTTACACGGGCTTGGCTCAGTCAAAATAGTCGTGAAACGATCGACATCCAGTACTTCATTTTCTCCCTAGACAATGTGGGAATCATCGCGTTGGATTACTTGTTGCGCGCAGCAGACCGTGGCGTAAACATTCGAATGCTCGTGGACGACATCATGTTGGATGTCTCCGAAGCCGATGTGCTCGCCTTGAACGCCCACCCCAACTTGGAGATTCGGATTTACAATCCAAGCCCTGGTAAAAATGGATTCCAAAAGGCCTATCACGCCGTGACCGATTTCCAGGGATTCAATCAGCGAATGCACAACAAGACTTTCATCGTCGACAGAAGTGTTGCCATCACTGGAGGCCGAAACATTGCGGATGAATACTTCGACTACGATCAGGAATACAACTTCCGTGACCGAGATGTGATGTTGATTGGACAAGGCGCCAAGGACATTCAAGCATCATTTGAAACATTCTGGAATCACCCACTGGCGGTGACGATGAAGGAGCATGAGTCCAACCCTGCACAGAATCAAACACTCTACGATCGGATTCACGCCTACGCCTGTGACACAGCAAATTTCTGGCCCGAGATTCGAGCGCTCATCGAAGCCATTCCAGAGGCCATTCCCCGGGTGCAAGCTGCCGACCGACTGCACAAACTTGATGACATCACATTCGTTTCAGATCAACCGGGAAAGAATGAGTCACGAGGATTCGCTGGTGGTGGAAAAAGCACAGAGGCGTTGCTCCAAATCGTTCAAGAAGCCCAGTTTTCAGTCATGATCCAGAGTCCCTACTTGGTGCTCACGGATCTGGGAATTGACTTGTTCAGGGCCGCTGTGAATCGAGGCGTGGACGTAACCATCCTCACCAACAGCCTATGCTCCACCGATAACCTCGAAGCCTTCAGTGGGTACCAACGCATCCGATCGGACTTGTTAGCAGCAGGCGTTCATGTCTATGAATACCGCCACGATGCCTCGATTCGCACACGGCTGATCACAGCTCAAAAACAGAAAAAAGCCGGTTACACCCCAACCTTTGGCTTGCATGCCAAATCCATGGTGGTAGATCATGCGACTACCGTGATTGGCACCTTTAATTTGGATCCACGAAGTGCCAACCTCAATACGGAATGTGTCGCTATCATGGAGTCAACAGCACTCGCCGCTCAGGTTGAAGCCTTGATGATTGAAGAATTATTGCCGGAGAACGCATGGCATACGACAACCATGGAAAATCCCGATCACCACGCTGGTGCCTGGAAAAACTTCATGGTATGGACGAGGCAGCTGGTTCCGGCCTTTTTGCTCTGAGACTCTCAGTCGGACAATGCGTCCATTTCAGGATCAGGAGGCAAGTCCAGCAACCGATCGCTTTCATCATGTTCCAGGGTACCCACTTTGCGCAGCTTGCTCTCCATCACATTGGTGCGGGTATTGCGCAAGTCTTCGAGGGATCGCTTGGCCGTGGACAGCTGTTTGTCCACAAGCTCCAACTTGCTGGAAAATTTTCCAAACTCGGTCTTCACCGCCTCCAAAATCTTCCAGACTTCGCTGCTCCTCTTCGTCACCGCCAATGTTCGGAATCCCATTTGCAAGCTATTGAGCAGTGCAGACATCGTGGTCGGTCCGGTGATGGTAATGCGGTGCTTGCGCTGCAAGGTTTCAAACAACCCTGGATGACGCAACACCTCGGCGTACAAACTCTCGATGGGCAAGAACATGATTCCAAAATCCGTAGTGTGCGGTGCCTCTATGTATTTCTCAGAAATGTCCTTGGCAAATTTTTCAATGGTGGAATTCAACGCTTTCTCTGCTGCAGCGATGCCTTCCAAATCACCAGCTTCACGAGCGTTTAGCAAATTTTCATAGCCCTGCAAAGGAAACTTGGAGTCAATGGGCAACCAAACCACATCGTCTTCGGTGTTGCCCGGCATACGAATCGCAAACTCGACGCGCTCGCTGCTTTCGGGACGGGTGGCAATGTTCTCTTCGTATTGCTCAATTGGGAGCAGTTGTTCGATGATATTGGCCAGTTGGTATTCCCCCAAAATCCCCTTGGTCTTGACATTCGTCAAAACCTTCTTCAAATCACCCACACCACTGGCGAGGTTCTGCATTTCCCCTAGCCCTTTGTGGACCTGTTCCAATCTCTCGCTCACAATTTTGAAACTCTCACCCAACCTCTTTTCGAGCGTATCCTGCAACTTCTCATCCACGGTCTTGCGCATCTCTTCCAAACGCTTGCCGTTGTCTTCTCGAATGTCTGTCAATTGTTTTTCAACGGCACCACGGACATCCTTCAAGGCTTCCAATGCTTGCTTGTTTTGTGTTTCAAGCTGCTTGATCAAATCACCAAACTGCAGGCGCAAGGCTGAAGTTTGATCCTTGGCATTCTCCTCCATCTTTTTTTCAAACACTTCCTGCAATTTTCGTTGCTCTTCCCGTTGTGCTTGGGCTTGCTCGGAAGATTCCTTTCGATTCCGGGCAAATTCATCGCGCATGGACTCCGACAATGCCGTGAGCTTCTCATCCGACAAATCTGTCCCACCTCCCATTTTTCCTCGCATACTCCATAGAAGGACACAAGAGAAGGCGGCAAGAACAGCAGCAAGGGCAGCAAGGGCAGCAAGTAAAGTGAGCATGAAGATATTGCGCTAGTTGAGATTCGTCTCAACCAAATCTACAAATGAAACGGGCAACCGCCGGACTTTTTGGACGGCTTAGCGTCGAGAGGCTGTTCGGACTCGTGGTGCTGGTAAAAAAAGTTGGTGTGCTGCACCAAATCATTGTCGAAGTCACGGTGAAACTGCGGGGTCTGAGATGCAGACATCGGAGGAGAAAGCCACGACCAGTCACCCTTGACATCCCGTCCTTTGCGCGATTCAGCTTGACAAAAAGCTTCAAACTGTTCGCCCAAAGCGTGGTGATCGCCGATGGTGATGCCAGCCTCGTCAAAACTGTGCAACACGGATCGGTTCAACTCCACCATGGCGCGATCTCGCCAGAGTGATCGATTCGAAGTGACGTCAAGGCCGAGCGCCTCTGCAACATCAGGCAAAACATTGTAGCGATTCTGATCCGCAAGGTTTCGGGCTCCAATTTCCGTCCCCATATAGAAACCATTGAATGGTGCAAATGGATAGACAATGCCTCCGATTTTCATGGCCATATCCGACAACAGCGGCACCGCATACCATTTCAAATTCAACGCAGCAATCCCGGCAACTTCTGGGTGAGTCAATTTCACTTCCTGAAACAACCCAGGTTGTTTTTCAAACACGTCTTGGATCGATGTCCTGTGGCCTTCTATGATGAATTGCCAGGGCAGCGGGGTGAATTGCGTTCGGTTCACGGGCATCCATCCCTGGCGCAAGCATTCATCGGTCAATTGCACAGAATGCGGATCACCGACAATCCCCCCATCGGTAGACCGAAACCCAGCGTACCGAGTCAACTGGTGATTGGCCATGCGAACGGGGTCTGAACCGTCGACGCGTCGGGGAGGAAAAACACTGATGATGCTCTTGATGCGTCCGCCATTGAAGGCGTCTTCCAAATGCGTCTTTAGCGCATCTGACACAAAACCTTCAGTGAGATCAGCAGGAGGAGTGTCTCTAAAATCACGCACCTCGAGTGAACGCCACAAGTGAC
>CAJQMI010000125.1 GCA_905479395.1 uncultured Flavobacteriales bacterium | reverse complement strand
GTTGACTTTCGGTTACGCCCAAACACTTGCCAATTACAAAAAAAGTTATCCGGATGACGCTGCAATGGGGATTTTGACATTTGAACTGCTTCAATGGCGGTCACTTGGCTCTTCACATGGTTTGCTGGTAGGTGCCTGGTATCTTGAGAGAGGCGAAAACCTTGAAAACCTTGAGGGTCACTTCAGCTTGACATGGGAACGACAAGCGCAGGATTGGGTCATTGTTGCAGATCACAGCAGCTAGAGAATGCAAGGAATCCTTACACTTCTTCTTCTTTCTACGGGAGCGATCTCATGGTGGTGCCTGCAAGACCAAAGCCGCAAGGAACGACTCATGTTGAAACCATACGCTGTGAAGCACAATAACGAATGGTACAGGATATTGACGCATGGGTTCATACACGCGGACACAACCCATCTTTTTTTCAATCTCTTTGTGCTTTGGCAATTCGGCGGAGCTGTTGAAAACCGACTTGCTGCAGGTCAAGCTGAACAAGGAATTGCTCTGCCGGGCAATTACACGTTTCTAATGCTTTACTTTGGAGGGCTTTTAATTGCGAGCATACCTGCGATGTACAAGCACAATGACAATCCCGGTTACGCAAGTTTAGGTGCGAGTGGTGCCGTAAGTGCCGTCTTGATGGCTTACATTTTGTGTTTTCCAACCGCAAAGCTTCTGCTTTTTTTCATTGTACCCATGCCTGCCTTTTTAGCAGGGGCACTATTCTTCGCATACGAATCCTATATGAACCGTGCAGGAGGCACTCGCATCGCACATGATGCTCATCTCTGGGGCGCAGCCTATGGAGTCGCGTTTACTTTTGCTTCAGATTCGGGGACCATGGAAAGGTTGCTTTCAGCCATTCAAATGGTTTTCTAGAAACCGCATCACATTCAATTCGCGGCGCCTTGGTTCGGCAGAATTCGGAATAGGTCTTCGTTTTCTCGCTTCATAAAGTAATGTTCCCGAGCAAACTTTTCGAGCCGTTCCGGATTGGAAGACAAGTCGTCCAATTGCAGGTATAGATCAGCTATAGAGGCTTCATAATGAGTCACTTGACGTTCTTGAGCTTGCAATTCTCGATTGCTCTTAAAAAGATAAATCAAGTCAATGTCACTGACAAATGTGACCCAAAACAACGCAATGCCCCCTGTGATCAAGTAACGGTTTCTCAACGCACCAAGACCTTCAAATAGAATCTTAGCTCTTTGGATCATCGTTGGATGATTCTTCCGTGCTTGCTTCTTGCTCTGTGTTCTCATTCAACATCTCAGTTGCACCCTCTGGCAGAGAGAGAAAGCCACCCTTGACGACGCTAATTGTCAAAGCGCTTGCATCCTTTTTGTAATCTGCTTTGAGCAAATCACCTTCTTGAATGTTGGCGTTGATGATTTCCTCGGCAAAGGGATCTTCCAAGTGCTTTTGGATTGCTCGCTTCAGTGGACGAGCACCATATTTCTCGTCATAGCCTTGGTCGACCAGATAGTCCTTTGCGCTTCCAGTGACTTCAATTCCATATCCCAATCCCTCGATGCGTTGGATCAATGCTTTCAATTCCAGATCAATGATGCTGTGAATGTGATCTCGGCTTAAACTCTTGAAGACAACCACATCATCGATACGATTCAAAAACTCAGGACTAAACGCACGCTTCAATGCTGTTTGAATGACAGAATCGCGGTTTGTATTTTCGTTATCAACCCGAGCTGAAGTTCCGAAGCCCACACCAGTGCCAAAATCTGCAAGCTGCCGTGCGCCGATGTTTGAGGTCATGATGATGACAGTATTCCTAAAATCAATCTTGCGTCCAAGGCTATCTGTCATTAGTCCATCATCCAACGCTTGCAACAAAAGATTGAAGACATCTGGATGCGCTTTTTCGATTTCATCCAACAAAATGATGGAGTAGGGGTGGCGGCGCACTTTTTCAGTGAGTTGGCCGCCTTCTTCATACCCAACATAACCTGGAGGTGCTCCTACCAAACGGCTGATCGCAAACTTCTCCATGTACTCGGACATGTCAATGCGAATCAACGATTCCTCCGAGTCAAACATAAAACGAGAAAGCACTTTGGCCAATTGGGTTTTTCCCACTCCCGTAGGTCCTAAGAAAATGAAAGAACCGATCGGTTTGTTCGGATCTTTCAAACCCGCGCGGTTTCGTTTGATGGCTCGAGCCACACGTACAATGGCATCCTCTTGACCAATTACTTTGCCCTGTAAATCCTCGTTCATACGAGCGAGTTTACCTGATTCCTTCTCTGCAATTCGCTTCACGGGAATGCCTGTCATCATCGCAACGACGTCGCCGACGTGGTCTACAGTAACTGTGACCCGTTTGTTTTTGCTATCCTCTTCCCACTGAATTTTGGCTTTTTCCAGGCGGTCATTTAATGTGCGCTCCGTATCACGCAGCCGCGCAGCTTCTTCATACCGTTGAGATCGCACAACGCGAACCTTCTCCTCCTTGATCTTTTCGATTTCCTCCTCAATCTGCAGGATTTCATCCGGCACCGTGATGTTGTTCAAGTGCACCCTTGAGCCAACTTCATCCATCGCGTCAATCGCCTTGTCGGGGAGGTGACGATCCGTAATGTAGCGCGACGTTAGATTGACACAAGCTGCAATTGCCTCATCCGTATACGTAACACTGTGATGCTCTTCGTACTTGTCCTTGATGTTATTGAGAATTTGCAACGTCTCGTCCAACGAGGTTGGTTCCACCAATACTTTTTGAAACCTGCGTTCGAGCGCTCCATCCTTCTCAATATGCTGGCGGTATTCATCCAAGGTTGTCGCACCGACACATTGGATTTCACCTCGAGCCAAAGCAGGTTTGAACATATTCGAGGCATCGAGCGAACCACTGGCACCTCCAGCTCCAACTATCGTATGTATCTCATCAATGAACAAGATGACATCTGGCGACTTCTCGAGTTCATTCATTACCGCCTTCATCCGCTCCTCAAACTGCCCTCTATACTTGGTGCCAGCAACGAGTGAGGCCACGTCTAGAGTGACAATTCTTTTGTTAAACAAGACTCGGCTCACCTTTTTTTCGATGATTCGCAGGGCGAGTCCCTCAGCAATTGCACTTTTACCAACACCTGGCTCTCCAATTAAAATCGGATTGTTCTTCTTACGACGTGATAGGATTTGTGAAACCCGCTCGATTTCCTTTTGGCGCCCTACAATTGGGTCAAGTCGGCCTTCCTCAGCCATTTTAGTGAGGTCTCTGCCGAAGTTATCCAACACAGGTGTTTTGCTCTTGGGATCTGCTTTGCGATTGCCTGGCCCCGAATTAGAACCACTCAGGTTCTCGGGACTTGGCTCATCATCAGTTCCATAATCTGCCGCTTCAGCTCGGGGAGCAACGCTTCCATTCCCTTCTTCTTGAATGATACTTTCGTATTCTTCTTTAGCCACCTCGTAATCGATGTTAAATGACCCCAATGCTTTGGTGGCAACGTTGTCTTCATCTTTCAAAATGCTGAGCAACAAATGCTCAGTTCCGATCAAACTCGACTTGAATATCTTGGCTTCGAGGTAGGTGATTTTGAGGATTTTCTCCGCCTGTTTAACAAGGGGGATATTTCCTGCACCTATTGCCTTGCCAGTGGTTGGTCGGATGCTTCCCTCAAGGACTTTTCGCAATTTCTGCAAGTCCACATTCAAACCTTCCAATATGCGCACTGCAGTTCCTTCACCTTCGCGAATGATACCAAGCAAAAGGTGTTCTACTCCGATGTAATTATGCCCCAATCTTAGAGCTTCTTCTCTGCTGAAGGTGATCACATCCTTGACCCGAGGTGAAAATTTTGCATCCATGCTTTCAAATTTCTTTTCTTAATCTTCCTTCGGCTGGCGGGCACAATCAACACATTACAATGCCAATGATTAAACAATACCATCCAGCCGACATCTATTCGATTCTAAAACTACAACCCCACTAAAGATAACAACTGACCTCCCTGAAGGTTTATCCACATCGCATTGAAGAGATTTGTGAGTAATTGTAGGCCTGAAAGTCCATGTTGACGGAGGATGAAGACGTATTTTCGTATGCGCGCGAAATCGCAGCGATTGCGGGCAAATCATTCATATACTGATACGATGGCAGAAGGAGAAAAGATCGTCCAGATCAACATAGCAGAAGAAATGAAATCGGCTTACATCGATTACTCGATGTCAGTCATCGTCTCAAGGGCGTTGCCAGACGCGCGCGACGGGCTTAAACCAGTGCACCGCCGCGTTCTATATGGCATGCTCGACTTGGGCGTCCTTTCCAATCGGGCATACAAGAAGAGCGCCAGAATTGTAGGAGAAGTATTGGGTAAGTATCACCCACACGGAGACAGCTCTGTTTATGACACCATGGTTCGAATGGCCCAAAACTGGTCCTTGCGTTATCCAATGGTCGACGGACAAGGCAACTTCGGCTCTGTAGACGGAGACAACCCTGCAGCGATGCGCTACACCGAGGCCCGCTTGCGGAAAGTAGCTGAGGAAATGTTGGATGATCTCGACAAGGATACAGTCGAATTCCGACCCAATTTTGATGAAAGTTTGAAGGAGCCTACTGTGCTCCCCGCGAAGCTTCCAAACCTTCTTGTCAACGGAGCCTCCGGAATCGCTGTGGGCATGGCCACCAATATGCCTCCTCACAACTTAACAGAGGTGGTCAATGGCACCATGGCTTACATTGAAAACAACGACATTACCATTGAAGAACTGATGGAGCATGTAAAAGCTCCAGATTTTCCAACGGGCGGAATCATTCACGGTGTAGAGGGTGTGCATGACGCATTCCATACGGGCAGGGGCAAAGTTGTGGTTCGAGGAAGGGCGCGGATTGAAGAGACGAAAACTGGTCGTGAAGTCATCATCGTTGAGGAAATTCCTTACATGGTGAACAAAGCCGATATGGTTCGGAAAACAGCTGAACTGGTGAATGAGAAGCGAATTGAAGGCATTTCAGAGATCCGTGATGAGTCAGACCGGAAAGGGATGCGCGTCGTCTATGAAATCAAGCGCGATGCAATGGCAAGCGTTGTGCTCAATAAGCTCTACAAGTACACAGCACTTCAAAATTCATTCTCAGTCAACAACATCTGCTTGGTCAAAGGACGCCCGCAGCTTTTGAACTTGAAAGGACTGATCTCCAATTTCGTCGAGCACCGTCACGAAGTCGTGACCAGAAGAACGCAGTATGAATTGCGCAAAGCGCAAGAGCGAGCGCACATTCTTCAAGGCTTGATCATTGCCCTCGAAAATCTCGACGCTGTGATTGCGTTGATTCGCGCAAGTGCAACTCCTGAGGAAGCTCGAAACGGACTTATGACCGAGTTTGAGTTATCAGAATTGCAGGCCCGGGCAATTTTGGACATGCGTCTTCAAAAACTCACAGGCCTCGAGCGCGATAAATTGCGTGCAGAATTTGACGCATTGATGGCCACCATCAAAGATCTTGAAGACATTTTGGCTCGTGTAGAGCGTCGAATGGACATCATCAAGGCGGAATTGACTGACGTCAAAGAACGCTTTGGTGATGAGCGACGCAGTGACATCGAATTCAGTAGTGCAGACGTGCGCATGGAAGATTTGATTGCCGACGAACAAGTCATCGTAAGCATCAGTCATGCAGGCTACATCAAACGCACGCGGCTAGCGGATTATCGTTCTCAAAGCAGGGGAGGTGTCGGTTCAAAAGGGGCTACGACCAGAGAAGAAGATTTTGTTGAAAATATATTTGCCGCGACCAACCACAATTGGCTGCTAATTTTCACTGCCAAAGGGCGCTGCTTCTGGATCCGGATCTATGAGCTACCGGAAGGATCCAAAACCTCGAAAGGCCGAGCGATTCAAAACCTGATTCAAATTGAACCGGATGATAAAATCCTCACGTACATCCCTGTTATTGATCTCAAAGACGAGGAATACGCGAACAGCAATTTTGTCGTTTTGGCAACACGCCAAGGATTGATCAAGAAAACCACGCTCGCAGCTTATTCCCGTCCGCGTTCGAATGGAATCAACGCCATCACGATTCGTGAAGGCGATGAACTTCTTACAGCACGTCTCACCACTGGTGACAATGAAATCATCATTGGTAAAAAATCTGGAAAGGCAATTCGATTCCATGAAAGCACAGCACGTGCTGTTGGA
Source organism: uncultured Flavobacteriales bacterium (assembly GCA_905479395.1). Classification (GTDB taxonomy): domain Bacteria; phylum Bacteroidota; class Bacteroidia; order Flavobacteriales_D; family Sanyastnellaceae; genus UA16. Next base: position 430 of record CAJQMI010000125.1, on the reverse strand, counting down.
AGAACAGCCATGGGAGTGAAGGGGGTAACACTAGAGGGGCCTGACGATGAGGTCATTGGCATGGTGTGTGTTCGTGGATTGGACTCCGAGATTTTAGTGGTTTCTGAAAACGGCTATGGAAAGCGCTCAGCTGTAGAAGAATACCGCATCACGAATCGTGGCGGAAAAGGAGTCAAAACGTTAAGCGTTACAGAAAAAACTGGAAACCTTATCAGCATTTTAAATGTGACCGATGAAGATGATTTGATGATCATAAACCGTTCAGGCATCACCATCAGAACGGGAGTGGAGGAGCTACGCGTGATGGGCCGCGCCACGCAAGGAGTGAAGCTCATTTCTCTCCGAGGAGATGATCAAATCGCTTCGGTATGCCGCGTTCCAAAGGGAGATGATGAAGAAGAATACGATGAAAATTCAACGGAAGGCGATG
>CAJQMI010000124.1 GCA_905479395.1 uncultured Flavobacteriales bacterium | reverse complement strand
AAGCACCGGGCGAATCAATCCAAGAGAATTGGCTCAGCTACGTCTCGGCATCCAAAGTGCACATAAGATTGCCATTGCCACGGAAGGAGTGGACCCTCTGTTGCCGTACCTCGAACGCATGTCGCCGTGCGATTCGTTGCTGAAGCGACTTGAAACCGAATTGATGGATGAACCTCCGGTGAATCCAAACAAAGGCCAATTCATCTGCTCGGGAGTCCATGCAGAGCTCGACAGTTTGCGGGAAATAAAGTCCGATTCCAAATCAGCTCTTGAAGCCATTTGCCGCCGTGAAATAGAGCGAACGGGAATCACTTCCCTGAAGATTGATTACAACCAGGTATTTGGTTATTACCTCGAGGTCCGAAACACCCACAAAGACAAGGTCCCCTCAGAATGGATTCGCAAACAAACGCTCACACAAGCGGAACGCTATATCACTGAGGAACTCAAAGAACTTGAGCAGAAAATTCTTGATGCCGACAGCAAAACCAGCATCTTGGAATGGGAGTGTTTCCAGAGTTTGGTTGCCGCCGCCGCCAACGAAATTGCAGCTCTCCAAGAAAACGCTCAGGTCATTGGAGCCCTCGATGCTCTCACAGGATTAGCCGAAGTCGCTGAGCAGCATCACTACGTTCGGCCGCGTATGACCAATGAGCAAAGTGTTCAAATTGCAAGCGGAAGGCATCCTGTCATCGAACGCATGATGAAAGCTGGGGAGCCTTACGTGGCCAATGACATCACGCTGAACCGTGAACAAGCCCAGATTTTAATGATCACTGGACCGAACATGGCTGGTAAATCAGCACTGCTTCGACAAACAGCTCTCATCTCCTTGATGGCTCAGATGGGTGGCTTTGTTCCAGCAGCTTCGGCCACACTCGGAGTGCTTGATCGCATCTTCACCCGGGTGGGTGCGTCTGACAACATTTCTTCAGGCGAGTCTACCTTCATGGTGGAAATGAATGAAACCGCGGCAATTTTAAACAACCTCACTGATCGAAGCCTCGTTCTATTGGATGAAATTGGACGAGGAACAAGCACCTACGACGGCGTGAGCATTGCCTGGGCAATAGCAGAGCACCTGCACCAACAAACCCAGCGACCATTGACCCTATTTGCAACGCATTACCATGAATTGAATGCCATGCAAGATCGGTTCAGTCGCATTCTCAATCTGAACGTGACCGTCAAGGAGGTAGATGGCAAAATTGTCTTTCTTCGAAAGCTCGCGGCAGGAGGCAGCAATCATTCTTTCGGCATACATGTTGCCCAATTGGCTGGTGTGCCCAAATCCATTGTTCGCCGGGCAAAGGCGGTACTGGCTCAATTGGAGAATAGCCGGAGGGGAATGGACGATCAAAGTGAGGCTCCCCTTCACATTCAGGAAGCTGCTACCTCCCAATTGTCTGATGTTCAGATGAGTATTTTTCAACTGGACGACCCCGTTTTGGAGCAAGTTCGCGAGCAAATACTGGACATCGACATCAACAACTTGACCCCGGTTGATGCCCTGATGAAACTAAGCGAAATTCAGCGTGTTGTCTCGGGAATCAACAAAGCGTCGGACGCCTCAGAATGAAGCCAGCAGCAAGTCGAGGTCTTTGAATGGCAAAGCCGATTCAGCCGCAAGGCCTGGGTGGGTCACTTGACCATTGAACATGTATACTCCCGAACGGGCAAAAGGATTGCGACGAATGGATTCTTCCACACCTCCATCGGCGGCGAATTCAAGCAGCAAAGGAGCCATGATGTTGCTCAGACCTTTGGATGCTGTTCGGCTCACGCGGGAAGGCATATTGGGAACGCAATAATGGATCACGTCCATCTCCACGAATGTGGGGCGTTCGTGCGAAGTGACCCGACTCGTTTCGAAACAACCACCCCGGTCAATCGTCACATCGATGATCACCGAACCTCGCTGCATTCCTGCGACCATAGGCTCGGATACGATCAATGGAGCCCGCTGGCCTGAGCCGCGAATCGCGCCTATGGCGACATCCGCAGTCTTCAACACTTCTTGCAACACGGAGGGCTGTATGGTAGAAGTCCACAACCTTTGACCCAAAGCATTTTGAAGGCGAATTAGTCGGTGCGGACTGTTGTCGAAAACCTTGACTGAAGCGCCAAGACCAATGGCAGCGCGTGCCGCAAATTCTCCGACTGTACCCGCTCCGATGATCACCACCTCACTTGGTCTCACTCCCGAAACACCGCCAAATAGGCTGCCGCGGCCATGAGGCCCCGCAAGCAATTCACCAGCGATGAGGATGGCCGAATTCCCAGCAATCTCCCCCATGGCGCGAACAAGCGGAAAAATCCCATTGTCATTTTGGAGAAAATCCCATGCTATCGCTGTGGTTTTCTTGGCCGCTAGTGCCGCCAAAAGACCTTTGGGCTGCACCGTCCATTGCAAAGCACTTATAATGGTTTGTCGCATGCCCATGAGTTGGACTTCGTCCATCGTTGGTGGCTCCACCTTGATCACCATGCCAGTTTGAAACACTTGCCGCCGATCGTAAACGATGTGCGCACCAGATTCGCTGTAATCGCTGTCTTGAAAGTGGGCTTGATCGCCAGCTCCAGTTTCAATCAATACCTGATGTCCTCGGGCCACGAGAAGGGCAACCGCTTCCGGAACCAAGGCTACACGCTTTTCCTGCAAACTTTCCTCTTTCGGAATTCCAATCACCAACTCTTGGTTGCGTGCTGAAATTTGCAGCACCTCCTCTTGAGGCAACAGCGCCGCCTCGCGTGCAAGGGATTGGATTCTTTTGCTATGATCACTCATACAAGGAGCAAAATACGATTTCCAACGGACGAACCGCTATGAATGACTCAGAATTAACTCGCGAGCTCCAGAATCATGAGGCCCGTGCACAATGACTTGCAACAAAAATGAATCGTTCGGAAGCAATCCCGGCGCTTGTTCTGGCCATTCAACAAAACACAGTGCATCTGAATCGAAATATTCTGTAAGCCCTAAATCCCAGGCCTCAGATTCATCATTCAGGCGATACAAGTCCAAATGAAACAATTGCCAATCTCCTCGCTTGTAGCACTGCACAAGGCCGAAGGTTGGGCTCACAGCATTTCCATCAAGACCAATTTCTTTTCCCAGTGCCCGCACAAGTGTCGTTTTCCCAGCGCCCATTTCTCCTTGCAGCGCGACAACTCCCCGTGGATTGTTCGAAGCATCAGACAGCATCCGCTGTTGGAGCTCCAACCACAGAGATTTGACCACTTCACCCAATTGATTCAACAAAAAAGGCTCAGATTTCCAAACCACTTGTAAATGACTCATACTGCGAGAATGTCGCTGAATTAATTTGTTTCGAGTTCAATCCAAGGAATGATCACCTCTTCCAAAGAAATCCCGCCGTGTTGGAACGTATCACTAAAATACTGAGCAAAATGATGAAACTTGTTGGGATATACCAAGAAATCATCTTCTCGGGAAAAGATATAAGAACTGCTGACATGAGGCCTCGGAAGCCCAATTTTTTCTGGGTCTCTGACCTCAAAAACATCTTTGGCATTGTACCCCAAGTTTCTTCCAACTTTATAACGAAGGTTTGAATTCGTGGTTCGTTCGCCTTTTACCTGGACCGGATTGCTCACACGAATCGTTCCATGGTCAGTGGTAATGATGACACGGGCATTCCACTCTGCCATTTTATCGAGCATTTCCTTCAAAGCGCTATGCTCGAACCAAGAATGCGTCAACGAACGATAGGCCGCTTCGTCGTCTGCCAGCTCCTTTAAAACTTCCATTTCAGTGCGCGCATGTGAGAGCATGTCGACAAAATTGTAAACCAAGGCGGTGAGGTCATTCCCTTTCAATTGATGGAAGTGCTCCACCAGTTTCCGCCCTGCAGCAAGGTTGGTGATTTTGTGGTAATCAGACTTGCCCTCAAATCCAATGCGTTTCAGCATGGCCTGGAACAACTCCTTCTCGTGACGGTTTTTGCTTCCTTCCTCTTCTTCTCCCACCCAATGCTGAGGGTAAACACGTGCAATTTCAGCTGGGGACAACCCAGCAAATAAGGCGTTGCGTGCATACTGCGTGGCAGTGGGCAATATCGAGAAATAGGAATCATTTCGCGTCACCCGGTACTTGTCCAGAAGAAGCGGTTCAATCATCCGCCATTGATCCAAGCGAAGGTTATCAATGACCACAAGGAAAACAGGCCTGCCATCTTTTGCCTTTTCCAAGACTGGTGGCAATCGCTCAGGGAGCAGCCGATGCGACAGCGTTGGGCTGTCGTCGTCGGGACCTGCCATCCATTCAGGGTACTCCTGCTCATAAAATTTCGCAAACTGCCGGTTAGCATCCTTGAACTGCATTTCGAGTATGTCTTTCATACCCTCATCTTGCGACGATTCAAGCTCCAGTTTCCAATAAACCAATCGCTGATAAATTGAAGCCCAATCCGCTGCATTTAACCGCCCCATCAATTGCATCGAAATTTCCCGAAACTCTCTTTGATAGTCCGTCATCGCTTTCTCGCTGACCAACCTCCTCTCATCCAAATTCTTCTTGATGGAAAGCAAGATTTGATTGGGATTTACGGGCTTGATGAGATAATCCGAAATTTTCGAACCAATGGCCTCTTCCATGATTTGTTCCTCTTCGCTTTTCGTAATCATGATCACGGGCAGATGAGGACGCTGCTCCTTCATGCGCTGAAGAGTTTCAAGGCCATTGAGACCTGGCATTTGCTCATCGAGAAACACCAAATCAAATACTTCTGTGGCAAACAAATCCAGCGCTTCTACCCCACTGTTTACTCCCGTCACATGGAAACCTTTGCTCTCCAAAAAAAGCACATGGGGTTTGAGCAAATCTATTTCGTCATCGGCCCATAAAATCCTCGGAGTTCGCTGCATATTCAAATCAGGTTGGTAAAGTTGCGCTAGCTGTATGCCGTACAAGTTAACTTGCACTTTTAACAAACGTGCTTTCCAGCCCAACTGATATTGGCTCCATTGATGTCAACTCACAACAAAAACAAAATCCTCAATGACCCGGTTTATGGGTTCATTACCATTCAGCACGAACTGTCCTTCGACCTGATGGATCATCCATTCGTTCAGCGATTGCGTCGAATCTCACAATTGGGGCTCTCACACGTTGTATATCCCGGAGCAGTTCACAATCGTTTTCATCATGCAATAGGTGCGCTGCATTTGATGCAAGAAGCCATTGCCGTTTTACGCGCAAAGGGCACTGAAATTTCCGAGGCTGAAGGAGAGGCGGCGTGTGCAGCAATCTTACTGCATGATATTGGTCACGGCCCGTTTAGTCACGCCTTGGAGCACAGCATTGTCAAAGGAGTTCACCACGAAGATATTTCGGCATTGATCATGAGCCGGCTCAACGATGAGCTGAATGGATCATTGGATACGGCAATTGCAATCTTCAATGATCATCATCCCAAACGATTTCTACACCAATTGGTTTCTTCTCAGTTGGACATGGATCGGATGGACTATTTGGCCCGTGACAGCTTTTATTCAGGTGTTGCAGAAGGCAAAATTGGAAGCGAGCGCATCATCAAAATGCTCGCTGTGAAGTCGGGTCTGCTGGTGGTGGAAGAAAAGGGAATCTACTCCATTGAAAAATTCTTAATGGCGCGAAGGCTCATGTATTGGCAGGTCTATTTGCACCGAACTGTCCTCTGTGCTGAATTCATGTTGATGCATGCGCTAAAACGCGCCAAAGCCCTTGCGCTTTCAGGAATCGAGGTATTCACAACACCCGCATTAAGCATCTTCATCAATGAATCACTGGATCGTGCCAAATTCATTGCAGACCCTGAAATACTCAATCGATTTTGCGAACTGGACGACAGCGACATTACATGTGCTCTCAAAGTTTGGCAACATCACGACGATGCCATTTTGAGCGACTTGAGCAAACGCATCGTGCACAGAGACCTGTTCCGGATTGAATTGCAATCGCAGCCCTTTTCAGCTGAAGACGTGGACGCCAAGATCAAGCGCGTTGCAGAGGCATTTAAATTGACCCCGGAGGATGCTTCGGAACTGGTCATAAATGACACGATCGAAAACAGCCTATACGGCTCAGAAGGCATTACGATTCAGTACAAAGACGGCAGCACACTCGACTTCGCTGAAGCATCTGATCAGCTCAACCGGGAGATTCTGACACGCACAGTCAGCAAGTCATTTCTGTGTTACCCCAAGGAAATAAGTCGCTGATTGCTGCGGTCAGTTTGACCCAGGAATATCCAATTCCTCGCCTTGATCGTTGTAAAGATGAAACTCCAAAATCTCCATGGAAGAATTGGACTCAAGATGGATTTTCAAACCATAGGTTCGTTGCCAATTCTTGAAGATCGAATTCCACCAACCCTGCTTCACGTAAGCTTCAATGATTGGATGCAGCATGATGGTGACTCGTTTGAGTGACCTACCATCAGTGACACTGCGAATTCCTGCCTCGATGCTATCTGTGAAGAGAATCGACGCTTTGACTTCTCCTGAACCGTGACAGGTTGGACATTTCTCCGACGTTTTGACGTCTGCAACGGGACGAACACGTTGCCGCGTCATTTCAACGACACCGAAGCGGCTTGGAGGCTGGATGTTGTGCTTGGCTTTATCTCCCTTCATCGCCTTCTTCATGGCATCGGTGAGCTGCTTGTTGTGCTCACGTTTCGCCATATCAATGAAGTCAACGCAGATGATTCCTCCCATATCACGCAATCGCAATACACGAGCAATTTCTTCGCAGCATTCCAAATTGGTATGCAACGCGTTCTCCTCTTGATCCTTGGCTCCTGCCTTTCGACCTCCGCTGTTCACGTCGATGACGTGCATGGCTTCGGTTTGTTCAATGATGAGATAGGCGCCACTCCTCAGGTTTACCTGTTTGCTGAAAGCAGCTTTGATTTGCCGATGTATCGACATCACGTTAAACAAGTCCCTGTCCTTGGATACTTTTACAATGCTCTCTTTTTCGGGAGCAATGCTTTGAAGGTAGGTCTTCACCTCATCGGCGAGTTTGGCATCATTCACCCGAATACTTGTGCAATCTGGCGTCAGAACATCACGCAAGACTGCGCTCGTTTTGTTCAACTCACCAAGCACGCGTTTTCCTGGTTTCGCATTCTTCAGCCTCTTGTGCATTTCACCCCAGCGACTCACCAAATCTTCGAGATCAGAATGCAAGTCCGCCGCACCCTTCTCTTCGGCCACCGTTCGCACGATGATGCCAAAGCCTGGAGGCCGAATGGATTGCATCAAACGCTTCAAACGCGTTCGCTCCTTTTCTGATTTGATTCGTCCTGAAAGAGACACTTTCTCACTGAACGGCACGAGCACCAAAAACCGACCTGGAAGAGTCACCTCAGCCGTTAATCGCGGTCCTTTGGAACTTATGGGCTCCTTCGCAACTTGTACCAAAACCAATTGAGAGGAAGAAACCTCGTCCTTGATTTTGCCTTTCTTGTCGATCTCGGGGTCTTTTTTAAAATTTCCCAAGTCCGGAACAGGCTGCTTGCCTTGCATCACGCGTTTCGCATACCGTTGTTGGGTTCTGTAATGAGGCCCCAAATCCAAGTAATGCAAAAAGGCATCACGCTCATGCCCAACGTCCACAAATGCGGCGTTCAGGCTAGGCAATACTTTTCTAACTCGGCCAAGGAAAATATCCCCAACCGCGTATCCATTGTTGCCTTGGTCACGGTGCAACTCTGCGAGTTGACCATTCTCCAATAAGGCAATCTCTACCTCTCCCGAGACAGAGTTAATGACCAATTCTTTGCTCACGCAGGAACCAGTTGATCACACTGAAAAAGTGAAATACGAGCTGGGGCAATCTGCCCCAGCTACGCATCACTTCTTCTTGTGACGATTTTTGCGCAACCTTTTCTTCCGCTTGTGCGTCGCCATCTTATGGCGTTTACGTTTTTTACCGCTTGGCATGTCTTGTAAATTTATTCGTTTATTCCAGCCGAATCGCCGGAGTCTAATCTATTGATGAAGTCCAACACCCGTTGCTCAATGACTGTATCTGGAGCGTAAGGTAAGTATTCCTCGTAACGAATGCGCGCTGCATCAGGTTTCCCCATCGCTTCGTAGCAGCGTGCTGTGAAAAATAAACCATTGGCATAAGACGAGTCTTGGTCCATGACCAACTCGAATCCAACCACGGCACGATCATACGCGCCCTCTTCCATGTCGAGCAAGGCCAATTGCCACGTCGCTTCTGAGTGACTTGGCTCCAGGGTAATTGCCTCTGAAAATCGCTCGCGAGCCTTGTCCAATTGCCCAGATTGCACCCCGAATATTCCCAACCAAACCACCGCATCCACGTTAGGCTCCTCCTGTTCTGCGAGCTCACGCAGAGCAAGAATTCCCTCCATTGGATTTGGTCCTGAGACTTTTTCAACGGCAAGATCAACAGGATCTGTTGTACTCGCTGCCTCACCTTCAACGGCAGTTGTCAAAACGTCATTTTGAGGCTCGGATTTCCGGGGCATCCAGAGGATAAACCCGATCAATCCGATGCCTAACACAACGGTCAGGATTTGTCCAGCTTTCCGATTCATGGTGTCAGTCGACAGCTACTCCAGTCTTCACATTGTCAACGAAATCCTTCGCTGGCTTGAATGATGGGATGTTGTGAGCTGGAATTTGAATTGATTTTTTTGCGAGAATATTCCTGCCGGTTTTCGCGGCACGAGTCTTCACAACAAAACTTCCAAAACCACGCAAGTAGACGTTCTCTCCGCTCTCCACGCTATCACGCACTGAACGCATAAATGCCTCCACTGTAGATTGCACATCCATTTTCTCCATACCGGTTTCTTGGGCAATCCGGTTTACGATATCCGCTTTGGTCATCTTGCTTAGTAGGTTTGTCTCGTTTTCTTTTCGGTTCTCCCAAAAGGGGTGCAAAAATAGGGTTATTCAATTTAAAATGAACAGGATAATGATGCAGAATTTCGAGATCTTCACGAAAAACGAAATCATTCAAGCGCGAAGGCAGCTTAAAAATTGGTTTATTTCCAATCAACGGCCCTTGCCTTGGCGCAACTCACCCCACCCGTATTCAACCTGGCTCTGCGAAATCATTATGCAGCAAACAAGGATCGACCAGGGCACGCGGTATTGGCACTCTTTTCTCGATCAATGGCCTGACTTCAAATCCCTCGCAGCCGCAGAATCAGAGGAAATAATGAAGGCGTGGCAGGGCTTGGGTTATTACAGCCGGGCTCGAAACTTGCACAAGGCCGCCAAGATTGTAGCTAATGATTGGGGCAATGAACTGCCCAAAACAGCACAGGAGTGGCAGCAATTGCCTGGAGTGGGGCCCTACACCGCAGCAGCTATTGCATCGATCTGCTATGGAGATCCCGTTGCAGCTGTGGACGGCAATGCGTTGCGTGTCATCAGCCGATGGGGCGGGATCCAAGAACCCATCGATAAGCCAGCAGGCCGAAAACCCATTGAGCAATTGGCCCAAGACTTCTTAGAGCCTGCCGATTCTGGCATGCACAACCAAGCTATCATGGAATTGGGCGCACTGGTTTGCACGCCCAAGGCCCCGGATTGCGAGAATTGCCCGCTGGAAGGAAATTGCAAGAGTCGTGTTGCTGCGTCAGGTCAAACTCCGCTTGTTCCAATCAAGGCCGGGAAAACCAAAGTGCTAAAGGTGGCAGTGACATTTCATGTGATTGTGCATCGCAATCAGGTCTTGATGACAGAACGCCCGAGCCCTGGGATTTGGGGAGGCTTATGGGAGTTCCCTTCTCGTTGGATTGAAACCAAATCAGAAGACTCTCCAAAGAACCAAACTCCCCCGTTAACGTGTCAAACTGACCTCCGAGATATGGGCCAAGTTGGCGAAGCGTTCTCGCATATTTTAAGCCATCGAAAACTCGAAGTTCGGTTTCACCTGTGGCAAAGCAAAAACAAGTTCACGGAGGAAAACCACAACTGGTTTAGCTGGGAAGAGTGCGAAAACCTGCCCATTCCGCGAGCCATTGACAAAAAATGGGGAGAGTTGGAGAATTCCATAACACTGCTGAGGTTTTCATAAGCCTTGCTGGCTTACTTTTGAGACATGGCAGGAGTAAACAAAGCAATCCTTGTTGGGAATTTGGGCAAGGATCCCGAGATGCGATACACCCCAAATGGTGTTGCAGTCTGTTCGTTTCCAATGGCAACATCTGAGACGTACAAAGACCGAAACTCAGGAGAACGAGTGACCCAAACCGAGTGGCATAACATCGTCATTTGGAGAGGAATGGCAGAAACTGCAGAGAAATATTTGAAGAAAGGATCACAGGTTTTCATTGAAGGGAAAATCAAGACGCGATCCTGGGAAGATCAGCAGGGTCAAAAACGCTACACAACAGAAGTCGTCGCGGATGTGATGCAACTGCTTGATCGGCCCAATTCAAACCAAGGAGGCAGCATGACAAGCGGAAATCAATCGATGCAAACAGCGTCAGCCAGTTCGAATGATAACAATGCCGGCCAAACCCAGAATGAAGCCGCAGCGACCATGCAAGCCACACCATCCGCCAAAGCAGCGAAGGCTCCCGCAGTGCCCAGCGCTGACGACTTACCCTTCTAATGTCAGTTGAAGAAGGCCCTGTTGAACGCAAACTATCCGCTTGAATCCCTCTCAATTCGCATTGCTGCTCTCCATCGAATTTGGACAAAACAGCATCCTCATACCATCCATCTGCATCGCTTTTCTGCTGATCGCTAGCGCATTGGTTTCGGGGTCTGAAGTGGCTTTTTTTAGCCTCACCCCGGTGGACATTGAAGCGCTACAGAACCGAAAGGATAGCGGTAATTCTGCCTCCGCAGCAAGGGCTTTGGAACTTCTGCAACACCCTGACTCCGATCGGGCACCACGTCATTTGTTAGCGACTATTTTAGTCCTAAACAACCTGGTCAATATCGTCATCATCTTGATCTCGACGCTGATTGTAGAGCAGGTATTGCCATCCGAAGACATCGAATCCTGGGTATACTGGACAGTTCATGTGGGTGTGGTGACTTTCGTTATTTTGCTCTTTGGCGAGGTCGTTCCAAAAGTTTATGCCACCAACAATCGCTTACAGTTTGCGCAAATGATGGCAGCTCCTTTGTTGGTAGCTCGCCGAATCATTTCCCCCATCTGGAAGCCATTGGTTCGTCTCGGAACTTGGATCGGGAAACGGGTCGAAGTGCCGGCCACAGACCTCTCAGTCGAGGATCTGGAACAAGCTCTTCACCTCACCGCAGACAATGAGCGTAGCGATGAAGAACAGCGCATCCTCGAAGGCATTGTAGCCTTGGGGTCGAAGGACGCCAAGCAGGTCATGACCGCTCGAACAGACATGGAGTCCATCTCGTCTGATGAGTCTTGGGAACAACTGAAAGCCCAAATCATAGAGTCGGGGTTTTCGCGCATTCCAGTGCACAATGGCTCGCAAGATGAAATCAAGGGCGTGCTCCACACGAAAGACCTATTGCCGTTTTTGCAAGACGAAAAAGTCACTTGGCAATCGCTGATAAGAGCGGTTTACTTCGTGCCTGAAAACAAGAAAATCGATGACATCATGCGTGAGTTTCAGGAGCGCAAAACTCACATCGCTATTGTGGTTGATGAATATGGAGGTACGAGCGGAATCATCACCCTCGAAGACATCATGGAAGAAATCGTTGGAGAAATCTCAGATGAATTTGATGCGGAGGAAATCGCTTATTCACGGCTTGATGAGCGCACGTTCATCATCGAGGCAAAAACAGCATTGATTGACGTCTATCGCATTTTGGGGCTTGCCGACGAAGCTTGGGAAGGAGCGAAAGGAGAAAGCGACACATTGGGAGGTTTCGTTACAGAGCAATCCGGACGAATCATGCGCAGCGGAGAAAGCCTCATTTTCGAAGGTGTCGAATTGAAGATTGATGCAGCTACTCCCCGCAAGCTCATTCGAATAAAGCTGACACTTCCGGAACATGACCGAAGGGATGGTATTTAAGAAATCACACAACCGAAGGCTTGTTTGGTTTGGGCTAGCCCTCGCTTTGTTCACTGCATGCCGTGACAGTCCTGCTCCAAGGCCTCGTGGATACCACCGAATTGCGATTCCAGAGGCGGCCTACCGGCCTTACAATCACCCAAGCGGCATTCAATTTGATGTACCTCAATACGCCAAGATCGAATTGATTGCGCAAAGGCAAGCATCCGAAGACCATTGGTTCAATCTTGCACTTCCCAATTTCGAAGCAAAGGTTCACTGCAGTTACATCCAATTGCAATCAGAGAAGCAATTCTACGGCATGCTCGAAGATGCCCATGACATGGTTTTCGCGCACGAAATGAAAGCGTCTGGCATTGCAGCGAAAGGCTTTGACTTTCCCCAAAATCAGGTAAGCGGATTGCTCTACGAACTATCAGGTCCCGTCGCCACTCCCCTTCAATTCTTGGCTACGGATAGCACACAGCATTTTTTAAGAGGCTCTGTTTATTTTAACCACGTGCCCAATCCCGACAGCATAGCACCTGCGCTCGAACAAGTGAAAAAGGACCTCATCCGTCTGATCGAAACCCTTGAATGGGAAGCCTCATGAGTAGCGCACAAGAAGGGTGGGTTCTAGACGCGGGGAATACCCGCATCAAGCTTGCAATCTTTCGAGATGACAAGGTGGCTCAGGTGCTCACGGACGAAGCAGCAGAGAAGCATGGACGCCGTGCATTGGACAAGAAGCAGCTGCCAGAACAAATGTTGATTGCAGCATCAGGTGAGTTGACTCCCTTCTGGAATGAGTGGAGCAAGCTTTGCACTCGCAATCAGACTGACACAATTCAGTTGTTTCATTTGAATACCGCTGAAGGCTTTGATTTAGATTCATCCTATGAGTCGATGGGCACTTTGGGCCTGGACCGAGCTGCAAATGCTCGGGCCGTGCTGTCTGAAGATTCTGATTCAAATTGGCTAATCATCGATGTTGGGACCTGCATTACCACTGATTGGGTCGAAAGCGGAACGTTCACCGGTGGGTCCATCGCACCGGGAATCGATTTGCGCTTGCGTTCGATGTATGCAGGAACAGCAAACTTGCCATATCCAGAAAACTGGAGGGAGTTGGCAGCGGAGGGCGTTGGCCTTCACCTTGGCACAAATACAATTGAATCGCTTCTCGCAGGTGCAATTGGAGGCGCCAATGCAGAATTGCAACAAAGAGTGGAGGCGTTTCACACAGAATTCGGTGATTTTCGCGTTGCACTCACAGGTGGAGACGCTGAATGCTTGGAACTCCGCACTCGCTACCCCATTTTTGCCGACTCAAATCTCACTTGGAAAGGATTCCATTTAATTCTCAAAGACCTTGTCCAAAAGCATTAACCCCCTGAGCCTGACCCGTGTTTGCAGCAGCTCGCAGGCACGACTTTCGGCAAACTCCTTCCTTGCAGGCTTCTTGAGCCTCAGCTTGGCTGTGGCATTCCTTTCAGATGCTGCTGCACAGCAAAGTGAATTCTCACCCTATTCTCGATTTGGTTTTGGGCTGGTTAACCAAGTGAATACGCCGGTGGCAACAGGTTTGGCTGGAATGCAAACTGGGCTGGCCAATTCATACCAATTCAGCCCAGGAAACCCCGCTTCTGCCACATTCTTAACGCAAACGACGCTTCAAGGCTCCGGAGTCATTAGCAACCTGACGATGCGACAAGGCGAAGGAAATGAGGCCAGCGCAACATATGGAGCTGCAGGCCCAATGGGAATCGTGGTGAAGCGAAAAAACGGGAAGAACGCTTTGATCCTCGGTGCGTCTAGCTACAGCAACTCGGGCTACGCAATCACTCGGACCAATGACCTCGAAGGCATCGGAGTGGTTGAAGAGAGTTACAATGGAGAAGGTGGCCTGAGCAATGCAAACGTAGGTTGGGCACATGTTTTTCGTTCAACAACATTTGTTTCAGCGGGTGAATCAGATAGCATTCGAGTGAGCAAGCGTTCTTTGCACTTAGGTGTCCAGACACAGTACCTGTTCGGTCAAGTGAGTCGCGCATCAACCTTGGACATCGTCGACCCGACGTTTCTTGATCACAGAGCTCGGGTAACGGCGCAGCATCGCAGCATTTCGACCGATATCGGAGCCATTCTTGATCAGCTCTTGTTCGCACGCTACAATGGGAATCGTGAATTCCGAAATAGCATGGCATTGCGCCTTGGAGGAGTTTTCACTCCTGAATCAGGCCTGAGTTCTGACATCACTCGATTGGATGAGACAACACAAACCCTGGGTGGCATTCCGATAAACTTGGACACGACCTATTTCAAGTCCGACCCGGCATTTCCAGGGCGTATGCCTCGCTCTATCAATGGAGCGATCAGCCTTCATTACGATCGCGCAGATGGAATGCGTTGGGCCGCTGGATTCGAATATTCATCCACAGCGTGGAGCAATGTAGCCGAAGATATGTCCCCAGAATTGTTGTCTGAGGGGGTCCGATGGCTCGATGAGGAAGCGATTCGCTTTGGGTTTCAATTTAACCTCGGAAACGCTGAACAGCGTCATCCTACTTGGGGCAAAGCGAGCTATCGATTTGGTTTAGCAAGTGGCAATCAACCATTTGAAGTTGACGGAGTTCCCATCAGCTACAAATTAGCTTCTGCTGGCGCCACAATACCTCTTGTGGGAAGCCGATCTTTAAGCCGCATACACTTCGGCATGGAATTTGGAACACGTTCTGGACCAACCGATGGTGTTGACGAGAACATTTACCGCATCAACCTTGGCGTGTCTCTGATGCCTTTCTTCAAGAACCAATGGCTCGTACCGCGTTTATATGACTGAGTAAGAAAAGAATGACCATGAAATTTTGCACCTTTATTCTCGCAGCGCTTATGCTGCCCCTGACATCTTTCGCACAAGAGCGATATGGTGAAACGGAAGATCAGCAACTCCTTTGCAAGGAAGCGATCAGTGTCTACCGCAGCTACAAAAAACAAAAGAACTACGATGAAGCCTTCATTCAGTGGAAAAAGGCATGCGATGTATGCCCGTTGACGGCAACTGAAAACATCCTGAGAGATGGGGTCACATTCCTGAACGATCAGCTCAAAAAGACCGAGGACGAAACTCGAAGGGCCTCCATCGCGGATAGCATTTTCTCGCTTTATGATCAGCGAATGGCATTGTTTCCAGCGACCAAAAAATATCCGAAAAATGACTGCATGGTCCTTGCTCAAAAAGGAATGGATCAATACAAAATTTTCAAGAAGCCTGGAGCAGCAGAGGCAACGGTAATGCTCAAAGAAAGCATCGAGTGCTTAGGCGCAGATTCAAGCATCACACGAGCGATCCCTGCTGCGCTTTGGTCAAAAGCGCTGAGCACTTACTACGTGACTTCATTCTACGCGATGAAAGCAATAGAAAACGACTCAGTCGCTCGAGAAAGACTCGGTGAAATGCTCACAGAGTATCTCGTTCTCATCGGCTACATCGAAGATGGAATTTCAGCGGCGAACGCCACTGCAAAGCCAAAGGATGCGCAGAAGTATGAGAAGGCAAAATCGAACATTGATAAGGTTTTCATTGCCATCGCAAATTGCGAAGACATGGTGCCCGTGTTGAGTGAGAAAATTGCTGCAGACTCGGCCAATTTCGATCTGAAGAAAAAAGTACTTCGGCTCTTGAATCAAAAAGACTGCACCGATAATGAGCTCTACCTTCCAGTAGCTGAGGCAGTGCATGCGCAAGAACCAAGTCATCCATCAGCTTTTGCGATTGGTGGTGAGCAAGCTAAAGTCGAAAACTTTTCAGAAGCTCTGCGCTACATGGAGCAAGCTGTAGAACTCTGCGGTGAATGCACCGAAATGGAGATGTACTTGCTCAAAACGGGCAAGATTGCTTCTTTCCTTGGCAAAACAGGCACAGCAAGAAGCTATGCACAAAAAGTACTCGCCATCAACAGCGAAAGTGCCGATGCATTGATGCTCATTGGAGATGCCATTGCAGGCGCTGCATCAAAATGCGATGACGGTGCGTTGGGAAAGCGACTGGCGTATTTGCGTGCCTGCGATTACTACCAGCGGGCAGTCAATAAAGGCGATGAAGAAACTGCTGCGAAAGCGCAAAAGAAACTGGCCAATAATAGCAAGCAGTTTCCTAGCGTTGAAGAAATCTTTACCGTTGGGAAAAGTGTTGGAAATGAGATCACCATCCCTGCTATTGCAGGATGTCCTTGTAGTGGAGAAAAGACGTCAATCCGTGTTCGATAACAGAAAGGTTCAGTCTTGAATTTTCACAATTCCATCGTGCTGGCATTGCTTGTGGGAGTGGCATTGTTCGGCTGTTCAAATTCGGATGAAGAGGTCTCCCAAATCCAATCTTCAGAGAGACCTCCCATGCAACGTGTGATCAATGGAACATTTACGTATTCCGAAAGAGGCAGCACACTCCATGTTCTTAAGGCAGGTGAGATGACACGCATCGAAGGCGGATCCGCTGAATCTCCAGAGGATTTGGTCGAAGTTCGAAATGGCATGGAACTTTTTATTGACGGCAACGAATCAAATCACGAGGCCCACCTGCAAGCGCAGTGGGCCTCGCTTGATGAAAAGAACTTGCGGTTGGTGGCTGAACATGAGGTGGTCTTGAGCAATCGAAAAGGAGATATCCTGGAAACGGAATACTTGGTTTGGGCCGAGGATTCCAATCGGGTTTGGACCAACCGTCCCGTCACCATCACAAGCGACCAAGGCGTTTTATATGGTGAAGGGTTAGAATCCGATGGACGATTCGAAAACTACCAAATCATCCGACCGAAAGGAGAAATCATTCTCGAGGGAACCGAAAAGTTCAACTAATCTGCGAAGCGCAAACCATGGATCAAGAAACCATAAGCCGGATCAACAAAACCGCAGAAAAGTTCTGGCTGGTAATTATCATCATTTGTACCATTGCGACAATATGGTTCATTGTCGAAGACGGCTGGCAAGAGCGTAAACAAATGGTTGTGCTGCCGTTTATTGCCATCGCATGGTATGGTTTTAGAAGGTATTTCAGGAAAAAGATGGAGCGCCAATAAGAGGGCGCATTATATTCGGCTTGCAATAGACACATTCCATGGACCCTGACCCCGCTAGTTCGCTCGTTATCATTGCCCTTTCTTTGCTTGCTTCAGCATTTTTCTCTGGAATGGAAATTGCCTACGTCTCAGCAAACCGTTTGCAATTGGAACTTGATGCCAAAAGCACTTGGCAGGGTAAAATCCTCGCTCACCTCGCTGGCCACCCCCAACTGTTTATCGCCACGATGCTCGTCGGAAACAACCTCGCATTGGTGTTTTGCGGACTTGAGTCAGGCTCATTGATCAGCAATTGGATTTTTCAAGTGAAAGATTGGACCGTAGCTACCAATCCATTTGCTGTGCTCGCCACGCAAACAGCCCTTACAACTGCCGTGATTCTCGTTTTGGCTGAATTTATCCCGAAAGCTCTTTTCCACGCCAACGCGAACTTCTGGCTGAAATTCTTTGCTGCTCCCCTTCTCATCATTCATTATCTCCTCATGATTCCGGGATACATCGTTGTCGCGCTGAGTAAGATTTCGATCCAATTGATGGGAAAGTCAGTGAAAACAGCAGACAAAACAAACGAACAATTGGGAGCGACTGACTTGGATCATTTCATCCGAGAGATTAGTGGACGAATGGAACCAGAACAGGAATTGGAGCACGAATTGCAGATCATGCAAAATGCGCTTGAATTCAATAAAGTTCTTGCGCGCGACTGCTTGGTGCCTCGAAATGAAGTCGTCGCTGTGGATTTGGGAACCCCGCTGGAAGAAGTGAAAGACATGTTCATTTCCACGGGTCTGTCCAAGATTGTCATTTACAGAGATGACATAGATCAGACCATCGGCTATGTTCACTCCAAAGACCTATTTAAAAATCCAGATTCAATAAAAAGCATCATCCATCCAACCTTTGTTGTCCCAGAGCCCATGCCTGCCGATGATGTATTGAAACGATTCATTCAAAGGAAAAGGCACCTTGCCATTGTGGTTGATGAATTTGGAGGCACCTCGGGCATTTTGACCATGGAGGACATCATTGAACAGCTCGTCGGTGACATTGAAGACGAACACGATAACGAAGAACTCATTGAAGAAGAATTGGGACCAGGACGTTGGCGCTTCTCCGCTCGACTCGATGTGGAATTAATGAATGAGACGTATGGTTTGTCCATGCCTGCTCTGGACGACTACGAAACCATTGGCGGCCTGGTAATCCATCACGCTGAGGACATCCCTGAGCCTGGTTTCACACTCCGTTTCGATCAATGCTTGATCACCGTCGAACAAGTTGGCAGAAGCAAAATTCAAACGGTTGTCGTCGCCCAAATAACTGACACGTCGTTGTGAAACTTTTGGTGCAGAATACCCGTACAATCCAGCGACGTTGAAGCACGTGCGTCTTTGCACGATTTCCCTTATCTTCGCAAACCTTTAAAAAAGAGAATGATACCATGTCAATGATTCAGCAAATCCGAAACCGCCAAGGCCTATTGATCGTGATGATCGGCATTGGAATGTTAGGCT
>CAJQMI010000123.1 GCA_905479395.1 uncultured Flavobacteriales bacterium | reverse complement strand
CTCATCGCGTTGATTGCGTTCATCAACAACGCGAGCGACGAGGAGTTTGAGGCACAGTTGGGTGATCATCTCGACCTGATTCCCTACCTGCAATCTGCTGCTTTGGACAACTTGTTTTCGAACTTGGATACCTACACGCTTTCAGCTCGAAACTACTACCTCTATCACAACATGACCACAAACCGCTGGCAATGGGTCAAGTGGGATTCAAATGAAACGTTTGGCAGTTACGCGTTCGGGGTGCCCGGGGACATGGCTGAGCTGGACTTGGATTTTGATGGTGGAAATGAAAACAGGCCCCTGCTCGAACGCATCATGGAAAGTGACGTGCTTCGGGAAGCCTATTATGCTGAGATGTGCTGGTTAAGGGAAAATTGGTTCAATTCAGAGTTTCTCGAGCCACGACTCGACGAATTGAAAGCGCTCGTACAGTCTTATGTCTATGCGGACGACAACAAAATGTATTCCAACAATCAGTTCGAAAACAACTTCAATTCCAACCAAGGCGGAATGGGCGGCACACTCTATGGACTCAAGCCATTTATTGCCGATCGCGGCAGTTATGCAGACAATAATCTGGACTGCACCGCCAGCATTGGTTCCTCGGATAATCAGGTCGAATCTCTTTTTGCATACCCCAATCCTGCCAGCGATCAGCTTTTCATCAATGCACCTGGAACGTCCAAAGCGCTCCGGATCTTCAACGCTCAAGGACAGGAAGTGATGACGACGCTGAATAGCGGCCAAGCCACGCTCAACGTTCAACATTGGCCGCGTGGGGTCTACCTCTTGGTGCTCGAAACAACAAAAACAGCACAAACCCAACGCATTGTTTTGCGATAAAACGCTCTTTTTTAGTCGTTTTTAGTCGTTTTATGCAGGAAAATGGTGCGAATATGTTCACTTTGAAGTGAAAAAAGGTTTGTGAATCTCGGCACGGTGGCCTACTTTTCTGACGCGGCAATTACCCCACTCTTTTCTCGAAATTTTTTTGATCATGAGCAGAAAATGGAATTTTCTGTCACTGACCATTTTGGTGTTGGTGATTTGTTTTTTTGGTGAGGACTACGTCGAATATGTTCCAGGAAACGGCGCATTGGAAATCAACCCTGGCGATACCTCATGGATGGTCGTTGCCAGTGCTTTTGTCTTGCTAATGACACCAGGACTCGCATTTTTCTATGGCGGAATGGTCGACAAAAAGAACGTCATCTCCACAATGCTCCAAAGTTTTGTAGCATTGGGAGTGATCAGTGTTCTCTGGGTTACCGTTGGTTTTAGCTTGTGCTTTGGTGACTCCGTTGGAGGCATTATTGGCAATCCGATGACTCACTTTGCTTTCAACGGTGTGGGATTGGCCCCCAATGGGAAATTTGCTTCCACCATTCCGTTTCTGCTTTTTGCTTTGTTTCAGCTCAAATTTGCCATCATCACGCCAGCGCTCATTACCGGAAGCTTTGCAGGGCGCATTCGTTTCCGGAGCTACATCCTATTCATGGTGCTTTTCTCGTGTGTCATTTATCCGCCACTGGCACACATGACATGGCATCCAGACGGTTTATTGCGTAACCTCGGAGTGCTCGATTTTGCGGGAGGTACTGTCGTGCATATGTCTGCTGGATTCGCTGCACTGGCTGGGGCCATATTCATGGGGAAACGCAAGGAGATTCATGACCAGCCTGCCAACATTCCCTTCGTCATTCTCGGCACCAGTTTGCTCTGGTTTGGTTGGTTTGGATTCAACGCAGGTTCTGCATTTGCCGCCAATGCGGACGCTGTAAAAGCGTTTGCCAACACCAACCTAGCCTCTGCTACAGCCATGATCACTTGGGTCTTTTACGACCGGTTCATGAATCGTAAAATGTCTGCGCTCGGGGCATGCATCGGGGCGATTGTCGGATTGGTAGCGATCACTCCCGCTGCTGGTTTCGTTTCACTCGGACACAGCATGTTGATTGGATTCATCGCTGCATTGGTCAGCAATTGGGCCATTCGCTATCAGAAAAAATTAGCTTTAGACGATACCCTTGATGTATTTGCAAGCCATGGAATTGGTGGCGTGGTCGGCATGATATTGACCGGTGTACTGGCCGAAGACGTGGGATTGGTCCACGGGCAAACAGAAGTGTTTCTGATGCACATCGCTACTCTTATCGGGGTGGCAATCTTCGCCTTTTGTGGCAGCTATGGTCTTTACGCGTTGGTCAATGCGATGATTCCCTTGCGTGTGAGTTCAGATCAAGAACAACGCGGTCTTGATTCGTCTCAACACGGAGAAAAATTAGGCTAAATGCCCAATAGCAAAACTTCTTTGAACCAAGCCAAACAACCTGAAACGTCGAGTGTTGCGCGAAATGTGCGACCTTTGCAACCAGCAATGGCGCGATAAAGTGCATTGCTCACTAGAACACTCCCTTTGAATTCATTTGACGATTTAGGCCTCAGCGCAGATGTGCTCACGGCCATTCATGCGTTGGGTTATGAAACTCCAACGCCCATCCAAGCCGAAGCCATTCCAATTGTATTGGAAGGAAAAGATGTCTTGGGCGTAGCGCAAACTGGTACCGGTAAGACAGCAGCTTTCAGCCTGCCGATGATTCATCGGCTTTCCCAAGACCGCTACTCCGGCCAATTTCAGCCCATCCGCGGATTGATCCTTACACCTACACGTGAACTGGCTATCCAAATTGAGGAAAATATCCTCGAGTATACGAAGCACGTGAAGCTCCACACAGCCACAATTTTTGGCGGAGTGAATCAGAAAAGCCAAGTGCAAAAATTGCGGCGAGGCGTCGACATCGTCGTGGCTACCCCCGGTCGATTGATTGACCTGCAAGAACAAGGCCACGTGAACCTCAAGCACCTGCAGTACTTCGTTTTGGATGAAGCAGATACCATGATGGACATGGGGTTCATCCACGATTTGCGACGCATCATCAAACACATTCCCAAGGAGCGCCAATCGTTGTTTTTCTCAGCGACCATGCCGCCCAATATTTTGGAATTCGCCAACACCATGTTGCGCAATCCTGTGCGAGTGGAGGTTGCTCGCGAAAGCACCGCTGCAGAGACCGTTGATCAACAAATGATGTTCGTCATGCAAGCAGAGAAGCGAGACTTGCTCGTGCATTTGCTTCAGAAGCCTGAAGTTGAAACAGCCTTGGTTTTTATGCGGACGAAATATGGCGCAGACAAGGTGGTTAAGTACTTGACCAAAAACAAACTCAATGCCGCGGCCATTCACGGCAATAAAACCCAACCGCAACGAGAACGTGCCATGCAGGGATTCCGCAAAGGCACGATCACCATACTTGTAGCCACGGACATCGCCGCCCGTGGAATTGACGTGAGCGGTGTGAGCCATGTAATCAATTTCGAAATTCCAAACATCTCAGAAACGTATGTGCATCGCATTGGTCGAACGGGCCGTGCCGGAGCATCAGGCGTAGCTTGGTCATTCGTAAACGAGGCTGATGAACGGAAATTCATGTCGGATATCCAGCAATTGATGAAGCGTGAGGTCCCGTTGATCACTGATCATCCTTGGCACTTGGCAAAACCGGCGCTTGATTTGGACATTAACAAACCCGGTCAACGACCACAAGCACCTGGCTCAGGAGGGTCCAAGAAAAAGAAGAAAAAGCCATTCAACCACGGCAAGCCTCGTCAAGGCGGTGCAGGCAAAAGTGGTGGTGGATCTGGCAACCGTTTCCGCTCTGATCGTGACGGAGGAAGCGCACCACGTCGCGAAGGCGGAGGAGGTCAAAGCGATCGACGCGGTGGCTCGGGTGGAGGTCAGTCCGACTCTGGGCGATCTTACCGAGGCAACGGAAAATCTTCCGGCGGAAACTCCGGAAACAACTCCGGAAACAACTCCGGCGGAAACTCCGGCAACCGCGGGGGACAAAATGATTCCCGCTATAGCCGGCGGTAATTCCCGCTCAAATTTTCGGACATGAAAAGCCCCGACCAAGGAATTGGCCGGGGCTTTTTATTGGGCAATGCGAATCGTTATCGCGTTACCGAAATACGCTGAGACTCTCCGTCAATTTGCATCACGTATGTGCCGCTAGAGACATCGCTCAAGTCTACTGAAAACTGACCTTGAATTCCCACCAATGGCCATTGGCGAATGAGTCGGCCATCCAAAGAATACAATGAAGCCTGGATAGCTGAGGTCTTCAAATCGATGGTTGTCAAACCGCTTGTCGGATTAGGGAAGATTGCGAATGAAGCCTCGATCATGGTCGATTCCTCAACGCTTTCCACTTCACCGAAGCCCAAGGCTGCATACATGCGCGGGGCAGTGTACGCTTGAATGATGTCCATCCAAGGCAATGCCTCTTCAGGGCCCATCGTTGGGTTCAAAGACAGTTGTGTGGCAGCGATGTTCGAACCGTTTGCGGTATCGACCATCTGCGTCATTGCAACATCCCACCACTGCCAAGGCGAACTGTCAAAAGGCTCCGTTGGAGCGCCATCGACATAGCTGTTCAATACTGGGTACAAACCATCCATTCCTTCGTTGATTTCATTCGCCGCAAGGGATACGTCATCCGCCAAATTAAGTGACTGAAACACATTGTTATTGTTCGGACTCTCAAAAGAGTTGATCAATGTGTGCACACCATAGGCACCCGTCACCTCAATCACAGGTTCTTGAGTCGTTGGTACAACCAAAACGCCTGTGCCGTATGGGGCAAACGGATCGTGCGGGCAATGAAAGCTCACCATTGCGGGATCGCCTGAGTCCAACCATTTGTCAGAACCCAAAGCACCACCCATATTCATTTGGAAGTTGAATTCCGAGCTGTATTCAGGGTAGTGACCAATGCACAACTGCAAACTGTCTGGCGTATATCCGTCATTCTTGGCTTCAGGGTCACCGTTGACCGCTTCAATGACCATTGGAATGGAAGAACCGTCTCCTGGATCATACCAAAAAACCTCGATCGGGCTTCCTTCGTTGTCCAGAATGATGTCGTTGTAATCTGCAATGGCTGCTGAAGCCAATGTGATGTATCCGCCCGTGCCGTCACCAAACATGGCAATCTTGTCCGGGTCAATGCCAAAGGTGTTGTCCATCTCAGCCGCGTTCATGCGAAAGAATCGAGCAGCAGTGCGCGAATCTTGTACACCGCGATAAGCGGCATTGATCAATTGAAATGTTCGCTCTACTTGGGTCCCCGCTAGTGGGTTCCAACCGAGGCGGTAGTCCACTGACGCTGTTACATAACCCATGCGAGCAAATCGCTCACATAACTCCACAACTGCGCTGTCTTTGCGGGTGCCGAGCGCGGAACCGTTCAGGTATTGCGGTAAGAAGTTTCCTGTATGGAAAACCAAGATCAAGGGACGAGCCGTTTCTTCGTCGCCTTCAGGCTCATAGACGTCCATGAATTGTGGAATCGCCATGGGAGGCATTCCTTGCAGAGCTGGCAACACAGAGATGTTGGCCGCGTATTCAACGTCTTCAGTAACAACTACGTTATCAAAGATTTCATCTAAGTAACGCTCTTGGGCGTGCAATCCGATTGCAGCGAACACCATCAACAGGGTAAAAATTCTTTTCATGCTTTTAAGCTTTGTTTCAAAGGCAATGTACACAGCCCTGGAGTGCAGAATAGCCCAAAGGTCCGTCCGCTTTCCACCATGGTTATCAACAATTCAGCAGCCAATCCAAGTGTGATTCTTTGCCGTGTTAAACCCTATCGTTTTCATTTCGTCTACCTTCCAGACAAACCCTACTCCCCATGAAGCGCCTCCTTCAAATCTTTTTATTCCTTCCAATTTTCTGCTTTTCTTGTCATCAGATGTTCGCTCAACCAGAGCTCGATTCTTGGTTGATCAATAGCGATGGTGCAACAGGCGACTATTACCTCAACAACGGCAACCTGATGGACAATGGCATCGAATGCGATGTGCAATTGGTGCAATTCTCAAATGACAATGTCTACCTGCACGCCTCAGGAGTTCCAAGGTATGCAACCGCTCCTTTTGGCGATGGAAACCCGTCTCAAGCGCAAAATGCGGATTATCTGTTTCGCATTCCGCGCAATCCAGAGGAAGGGCCTTCTGGAGGAACGGCCACAGGGCTGGGTCATACTGCTGTGCTGATCAATGGGGTTCCCACATTCAATGCGATGGATGCGTTTTCTTACAACAACCAAAACAACTGGCATCAAAACGGTGGTTTTTTTGAGTTGGCAGGATTTGACTGCGCAAAGGGACATCCCGCCATGGGCCGTTACCACCATCACTTGGTGCCTTCTCCTTTCAGCAATTCAATGGACGTGATCAATTCGGTTTGTGATGATTATCCAAGTGAAGGCCTCTTGGAACTTGATCCAAATGTGCACAGCCCCATCATAGGATTCGCTTTTGACGGCTACCCTATTTATGGCCCTTTTGGATTTGCAAACGAAGATGGAACAGGCGGGATTGTCCGCATAGAAACAAGTTATGCGTTGCGCGAGATTGAAGTGAGGCACACATTGGCAGATGGGACTGTTTTGGCTCCCAACCAATATGGCCCAGATGTCGGTGAACTTGTCACTCCGGCAATCCCGCCAGGAGCGCAGCCCGTCGCGGCGGTTCTGGGAGCCTACATCGAAGACTTTGAGTATATCCCATTGCAAGGACACCTGGATGTTTTCAATGGCCGGGAATGTGTAACCCCCGAATATCCTGAGGGCACGTATGCCTACTTTGCTACTGTCGATGAAAATTGGAACCCTCAGTACCCTTACTTTTTCACCGCTTACCGTGGGGTCGTAGCCACAGATAATTTTGGCATGGGTGGGCCCGGTGGGCCTAGCGGAACCAATGTCACCATTGACGAACCCGTCGAAGATTACGATCCAACATCCTCGGTCTGGAAACAACACGAAACGCAATGGATCTTCTACCCAAATCCTGCCCAGTCGCAAATTACCGTTCAAGGACTCGCTGCCCCAACACGCTTTCAAATTTACGATGCCTCCGGGCGCATGGTTGGAGAGCAAATATTGACGGAGCGCCAACCGTGGAGCATCCATGAGCTCAGCAGTGGAAGCTACGTAATTGCGTCTGAAAATGGGGTTCGCAAAAGCCTACACATCATTCGTTGATGAACGC
This sequence comes from uncultured Flavobacteriales bacterium, assembly GCA_905479395.1. Lineage (GTDB taxonomy): Bacteria > Bacteroidota > Bacteroidia > Flavobacteriales_D > Sanyastnellaceae > UA16. The sequence continues at coordinate 49,905 of CAJQMI010000123.1, read as the reverse complement.
CTATCGTCTCAGCTTGTGTTCTGGTTTTGCTTGCTTTATCATGACTTCAACGAGCATCGCCCAAGGCCAGTACACTTGGAATCATGATGTTGCCTGGATAGATCAAGGCTGGTGGTTGGGGGGTGAGGGCTTTTGGCAACAACCGGTTGGCCTGACTCAGTGGCAAAATGCACTGGCGATTGCCAGCGAAGCTTTTGATTCAGATGGAAATTCAGAACCAATGGTGTGGCGCGTGGAGGCCGATGGACAAACATCTGCACTCCCTATGCCAAGCTTTGATTCGCTCGAAATCGAACTGAAACACATTCGCGATGATGCTGCGGGCAACCTTTGGGCATTGGCCAATGGAATCGGTATGGATTTGGGAGAAAACAAAGGGCTTTCTTCGGAATGGATGCAACTTAAATGGAGTGAAAATGTGGGCTCCGAGCCAGAAGTCACCTGGCTTTCTTTTGGATCTCCGTTTCAATCCGTTCTTGGGTGGGCTGAACCAACCACAACGTCCAATTCTGCAGGACTGGCCGTAGGCTATGTTCTCGACCCTTGCTGCTTTCACAAAGAAATGCCAGCCTTGGCTCTGATGGATGAAAGTGGGGGCACTCAATCGGGTTTTGGAACCGGTGGGACACTCATTGTCGACCTGAGCGATTCCAGTGTGTCTGACACCCTCGGAATCGACAATGGATTGAATCGACACGAAGTTGGTGGATATTACAACTGTGCCGCTGCGGGGCCAAATGGAAGCTGGTATGCTGCAGGAGCTTATTCCAACGCGTATCACTACGAGTTGCTTTTGGCAAAGCATTTGGCCAATGGCGAACTTGATCCCGAATTTGGAACGGAAGGATGGGTGCACTTAAATCTTAGCCCAGGTCAAAACCACAGCGCAAAATCCATCGCGGTTCAAGAAGGGACAATTGCTGTAATCCTGGAACATGAAACCACCGATGAGTTGGCAGCTGGATGGAATCAAATCACATTCGATTTCAACGGCGCACCGCTGTCTATGCAAACCCTTGAATTCGATGAAAGCTGGTCTTCAAACGGACTTTTATACTTGCCCAATGCTGATGTTGTGGGCATCGGAACCAATCCCAATGAAGGCATGCAAGGAACCTACCTCATTGATGTTTTCAGCAATGATTTAAGCAACATCCAACTTACCACAGATGAAGCATGGGATAGCCAATGGCTTCATGCACTCGGCGTATATCATGAAGGTTGGGAACGATTGGTTGCCGTCGGTCAATGGGAAAACGGCGCCTCTGATCGGCCATTGTTGGCGACGCGATGGAGCGCCAGCATCAGCCAAACCGTTTTTGAATCAAGCGCCGTGAGCCAAAACATTTCAATGCCATTTCCAAATCCTGCAGTGGCAGGCGGGCTTTTGAATGTGCCGGATATTGCAGAGGCAACTGGGTATCACCACTGGAGCCTTGTGGATCAAACCGGCAGAGTGATTGCCTTGGAATGGCTGGAATCCTCGAAGCAAATCTGCCTTCCAGCCACTTTAAGTCCCGGGCATTATTTTCTTGTCCACGCATCACGCACCCGCCATTGGCAATTGATGATTCATTGATATCCTGTATATTTCAGCATGGAAAAACGACAGAAAAGACATCTTTTGACCTTCGCTTTTGTGGCGACTTTCTTCATCCCATTGCAAAGCCTCATGGCCCAAGACGGTATTGGCTTTCCTAAACCAGATGTGGTTGAAGTCGCCGAAGTCATGCCAGTGCTCGAAAGCTGTGCGGCCCTCGAAGACAGGACAGAGCGAGAAACCTGCTCCAATCAGGGCATGATGGAGTACATCATGGGAAATCTCACCTATCCTCAAATCGCCCGAGACAAGGGCATCGAAGGAACTGTTTACGTTCAATTCGTAGTCACCAAAAAAGGATCCATCGGATCCGTCGAAATCGTCCGAGGTCCTGATTTGCTTCAAAAAGCAGCCTTCTCGGTGATTCAATCGCTTCCGAAATTCGTTCCAGGAACCGATCAAGGAAAAACTGTGGATGTGCAGTACGTGCTTCCCATTCGTTTTGCCCTTGGTGAATGAGACTTCTGAGTCGGCTCGATTTTATTTTTCTATTGGCCATCCCTGCGGTGTCATTGTTGTTCGGTTGCAAAGCTGAGCCCAAAACCATCATCCTTAAAAAAGCAGACACCAAAGCTGTCGCAGATGTTGTGGTGCGCAAAGAAGTCCGTTCACTGGCATTTGGCAGTTGTGCTCAAGCAGAAAAGCCAATGCCCGTTTTGGATGTTGCTATCCAACAAAATCCCGATCTATTCATCTGGTTGGGAGACAATGTGTATGGTGATTCGCAGGATATTTCAATCCTCAAAAAAGCATATCAAACTCTCGGAGAGAATCCATTTTTTCAACGACTTGATTCTGCAACCCGATTGCTTGCAACGTGGGATGATCATGATTACGGATGGAACGATGCGGGAAGACATTATCCCCTGAAAGAAGCCTCAAAGGAAGTTTTTTTGGACTTTTGGGATGACCCTAGCGATGCTCCTCGCAGGCAGCGAGAAGGAATTTACACGAGCTACTTATTCGACGGGGGAAAGCAAGATGTCATTGTCATCTTGCTAGATACCAGGACTTTTCGAGACGACTTGGTGCGATCGCAAAGCATCCTGCTTGAAGGCAGCCAAGGATTCACTTATATGGCTGATTATGAACCCCATCGGAATTTAGATTCGACCTTGCTTGGTTCAGAACAATGGCGCTGGCTAAAAAAGCAATTGGAAGTTGAGGCCGACTATCGCGTCATCGCGTCATCCACTCAGTTTGGCGTTGAATGGAACGGCTACGAGTCCTGGTCTAATTTCCCAAGTGAGCAAAGAAAAATGCTCCAATTACTCCAGGAGGCCAATCAAAAGAAAAGCCGTCAAATTCCTACCGTTTTCATTTCAGGAGATGTCCACTACTCAGAAATTTCCAAGCTTCCCAAGTTGGAAGGAGGCGCTGACTTGAACCTTTATGACGTCACCGCTAGTGGCGTCACGTCGGTATGGGACTTTGCAACCAAAAACTCAAACCGAGTTGCTGGCCCTATCATGGAAAACAATGTGGGAATCCTACAGCTGGGTAGACCTGGAAAGGCACAAATTTCAGCCGAAATTTGGGACGTGTCAGGACAATTGCGCATTGAACATTCCGTTCTTCCTTAGCCCCTGAACATAATTGGATCCAATGGAGTCACAACGCATTCTCATCATCACTTCCGCCGTCCTTACCATGATTTGCATCGGACTCGGACTGCAATTGTATCAAACAAACCAGACCGTTACGGAGGTGCAAGCTGACAACACGGCGATTTCCCTGGAGCGCGACCAAGTTCTTTTTGATTTGGAAAAAATGAGTTTTAGTTATGACACGCTGAGCACCGAAAACGCACTTATGCTCGCGCAAATGGCTGATCAGAAGAACGACATCGATCGGCTCGTGCAGCAGGTGAAAAATGGCAATTGGTCCCTCGCCCGAGCCAAGAAAGAAGCTGAAACCCTTCGCGGCATCATGAAAGGTTATGTAGCAACCATCGATTCAATCAATCAATTAAACCTCGCACTCATCGACGAAAATGATCAGATGCGAGCACGGGTAGAAGAGGTGCAAGAGCGAAACGCAAATTTGGTCGAGCGCCAGGAGAACATGGAAGAGATGATCACGGCTGGGCAGACGTTGCAAGCAGCAGAATCCTCAGCAGAGGGCATTCGAATTCTCAGCAACGGACGCCAGCGGCCCACAACCCGTGCCGCTCGATTGAGCATGGTCCGCGTCTGTTTCACGCTGTTGGAGAATCGAATCGCAAGCGCAGGTTCCAAGACTTTGCATTTGCAGGTAAGCAACGAAGCAGGTCAAATTCTCATGGGCGAACAGTCAGACAATGCCAATGCTTTGGGAAACCCCGTGAGTGCAACAAGGGAAGTGGACTACAACAACGAGCGCATCGAAGCCTGCATTTTCTTTATTCCTGCCTCCAAAAACATCGCGGCTGGGGTGTACACCATCCGCATCCTCCAAGGAAACGAAATCATTGGTGAAACCCAGTTGGTGCTCTCCTAAACCAATTTCACCATTTTGGGCACGTATTGCAATTCCGTTTGCCCTTGGGTTTGTGATCCCCGCCAATGAGGTATCCCAGTGCAAAAGCAGCTTCAGCATACCCCAAGCTCTGTTTTGCTCCTGCATCCGTAGGCCCTTGAAGTCGTATCCAAGGCAATGTGACTGCGCCTGCATGGCCAGTAGCTTGAATGAAAAAACGACGATGAACCTGCATTCTGAGCCCAGCGTGCAATCCAATCCCCAGGCCCGATAGGTGTTGAGCATTTTTTTGCCGATCTCCAGACCACGTGAAATCCGTGCTGCAAACCACCACCCCTAATCCCACTGCCTCAAACATTGAAAGCATGAATTGATCGTTGACAGACCGCCACAAATCCGTTTGGTGTTCCAAGCTGAATCGGACAAAGTTCATTCCATCGCTGTGTTCCAAATTAAACCCCTGTCCCCACCAAAGGGAATCGCCACTCCATTCGGTCAAGGCACCAGGAGGCATCGCGTCGTCTGCGACCATGTCAGCGCTACCTGCGTATCCATCGGCCACAACCCACTGCTTCTTGAGTTTGTATTTCATGTGGTCCCATCCGGCAGACACCCACCAATTTGGAGCAACGCGTTTGCCAAAGCGCGCATTGAACTGCGGAATGGTAAATAAACCCGGATGAAAATAAACTTTCGCCTGAAAACGCTCAGGCATGTCATTGGCCTGTGCATCCTGCAAAGTCACGTCAAATGCTTCCCCGGAAGGACCCGTTCCCCACATCTGCACATCCGAAGTGGTATACGCCGACCGATTGTAGCCCCATGAAATGTACCATTCATCTGAAGTAAATCCTTGCCCATTGGCTTGCTGAACGCAGGCCAAAATGGCGCTCACACAACAACTGCAAATCAAAATGCTTCTTCTGAGAATCATGTTGCGAAGTTAGTTCGTTGAAGGGGTTCTTCGCTTTCAAATCAACATGAAATGAATGCAACAGAACGCGGACGTTGGGGAGAAACTTTGGCTGCTATTCACTTGGAAAACGCTGGAATCCAGGTTCTAGAGCGCAATTGGCGCAAAGGGAGATTTGAGATTGACCTCATCGGAAGACAAGCCAACACATGGGTTTTCGTAGAAGTAAAAGTCCGGAAATTTGGATATGCGGAGACAGCCTTTGAATCCATCGACCTTTACAAGCAGCAACGAATCATCAGTGCTGCCGACCGTTTTTTGAAACATCAAGAACGTCAGTCAGATGCCATACGTTTTGACATTCTCTGCATTGAATATGGCCATGAAAATCACCGGATTCAACACATTGAAGATGCGTTCATTTGCATGCCTTGAATGGAATATCTTTGCCTCATGAAGAAGCAGAATTCCGGTCGTGCCGGAGCCCGGTCCTCGCAAGCGTCTCGCTCGAAACCCAGCGACAGCCGTTCAAGCACCAATCGTCCAGATTCCAGCCGTTCAAAAAGCAAGCCGGAAGCAGGAAAAAGGTCGGGGCCAGGAAAAAAGTCGGATCAAAAAACCAACTTTAGACCGGACGGCCCAGGCGGCAAACCTCGAGGAGGATCAACCTTCCGAAAAGGCGGGAAGCCCGTAATCCGGCAAAAGCCACTTGCCGCCCTTGGCGGTCCCATGCGATTGAATCGTTTCATCTCGAACGCTGGTGTTTGCTCGCGCCGTGAAGCCGATTCACTGATCGAATCAGGTGTGGTAACCGTGAATGGAGAAATCATCATTCAGATGGGGCACAAAGTGAACATCTCGGACAGCGTCCAAGTCGGTGGCGTCACCATCCGTCCAGAAGCAAAGCGTTACATACTGCTGAACAAGCCGAAGGGGTTTGGAACCTCCATGGCCGATGCCAAAGCCAGAAGAGGTGTCCATGAATTGGTTCAAAAAGCATGCAAGGAGGAAATCCGATCGATTGACAAGCTGGACAGAGAAAGCACCGGATTGATGTTATTCACCAATGATGAAGAGCTCATGGTCAGGCTCAATCATCCGCAATCGGGAGCGGCAAAGCTTTATCACGTCATTCTCGCTGAACGCGTGCAACCCAATCACTTGGAACAGCTGAAAGAAGGAATCATCGTTGACAAAGGATTCGTAAAAGCCACAGAGGCTGAATTCGCCAATGACGAAAGAACACACATCGGATTGAAACTAACATCCAGCAGAAGCCGTATAGCCCGGAGGATGCTTGAAGAGCTAAGCTACCATGTCGTTAAGGTTGATCGTGTGACCATTGGACCTCTCACAAAAAAAGACGTCCCGCGCGGAAGCTTTCGACATTTGACTGAAGCCGAAGTGAACCTTTTACGAATGAGCAGTTAATACGATATGAATAGCCTTGTCATCATACCCACCTACAATGAAATCGAAAACATTCAGCGAATGCTGGATACAGTGATGGCATTGGACCCTGCATTTCACGTGCTAATTGTTGACGACGGTTCACCTGATGGCACCGCAAACGTGGTCAAAGAGAATCAAAAAGCATACGACCGAATCCATATTTTGGAGCGCTCTGGAAAGCTCGGTTTGGGAACCGCTTACATCGCAGGATTCAGGTGGGCACTAAAACAAGGGTACGATCTCATCTACGAGATGGATTGTGATTTCTCGCACAATCCAAAAGACTTGGTGCGACTTCGCAAAGCGTGCATGCAAGGCGCAGGAGTCGCTGTCGGTTCCCGATATACAAGCGGTGGAAAGGTCAGCAATTGGCCTATGGGTCGGATTTTGATGAGTTATTTTGCCTCTGTGTATGTCAACACTGTCCTATGGCTCGGCGTTCGTGATAGCACCGCAGGCTTCAAGTGTTACCGACGAGAAGTGCTTGAGCGCATTGATTTGAGCCGCATTCAATTCATTGGATATGCCTTTCAAATCGAGATGAAATACAATGCCCGACAGCTCGGGTTTAGCATCGAAGAAGTGCCCATCACGTTCATCGACCGTGAACTGGGAACAAGCAAAATGAGCATGAACATCTTCCGAGAAGCATTCATTGGTGTGCTTCAAATGCGCTTTCGAAAAGTCACTCCCAATCCGGATTCCAAACCCTGAATTTATCCATGATTCCACAGCCCACCCGATTCGTCGGAGCCAGCGTCGTAAATGAAGGCAAAGTCACATCCACTGATGTGTTAATCGGAAGCGATGGCACCATTGCGGCCATCGGCGAAGGTTGCAACACGCATGATGAAGCTTCCAAATCGATTCAAATTGATGCCTCAGGACTGTGGCTAATGCCCGGTTGCATCGACGACCAAGTTCACTTTCGAGAACCCGGCCTGACCCACAAAGGGGAAATTGCCACCGAATCCGCTGCAGCTGCAGCAGGCGGCATCACATCCTTCATGGAAATGCCAAACACAGTGCCTCAGGCACTAACCCAAGATCTCCTGCAAGACAAGTACGACCGCGCCGACGAAGTGAGCGCCGTCAATTATTCTTTCTTCATGGGCGCTTCCAACACCAATTTACAGGAAGTGTTGAAGACGGATCCGCGTCGCATTTGCGGTGTCAAAGTATTCATGGGCTCCTCCACAGGCAACATGCTCGTCGATGATCGCGAAGTATTGGAGGCTGTTTTCAAAGAAAGTCCTACCCTGGTAGCGACTCATTGCGAGGACGAGGCCACGATTCGCCGAAACATTGAAGCTGCACGTGCTCGTTATGGTGAGGCGGTTCCCATCGGGCAGCACCCCATCATCCGTAGCGCCGAAGCATGTTATCGCTCGTCTTCCATGGCCATGGAACTCGCCACAAAATGGAACACGCGTCTGCATATCCTGCACATTTCAACGGCACGAGAAGTTGCACTATTCCGCAACGATATTCCATCCATTGAGAAGAAAATCACCGCTGAAGCTTGCATTCATCACTTGTGGTTTACCGAGGCAGATTATGAGCACAAAGGGACCCACATCAAATGGAATCCCGCTGTGAAAACAACCGCTGATCGGACCGCAGTGCGTGCCGGAATCCTCGATGGCCGGATTGACGTGGTCGCTACCGATCATGCGCCCCACACCCTCGAAGAAAAAAACAATTCCTATTTCCATGCTCCGTCTGGAGGACCTTTGGTTCAACATGCGTTGCCAGCAATGCTTGAAATGGTTCACCAAGGCTTGTTGCCTGTCCAAGATGCCGTCAATTTAATGGCACATCGGGTCGCTGATATGTTTCAAATTGAAGGCCGGGGTTACATCCGACCCGGATACAAAGCAGATTTGGTTCTGGTTGACCCCAACGATCCTTGGACCGTTTCCCGAAGCAACATCCGATACAAATGCGGCTGGTCGCCCTTTGAAGGCACGACGTTCAAATCCAGAGTGCGCGGCACTTGGGTCAATGGTGTGCAGGTTTACAACGGCAGTGACGTGCTCACCACTCACGGAAACCATGCAGGGGAAAGATTAACCTTTGATCGATGATTCGGTCACGACACATTCCCGGTATTTTTATGCTGCTCGCTGCGCTCGGTATCGTTGCTTGCACAAATCATGAACATCCAAAATCTGACGCTCAGAATTTGATTGCACGCGACACGTTTGTGCAGGTGTTGACAGAAGTTCATCTGATTGAAGGTGTCAAAAAACAACGCTTGATGCGCGACGACGAACAAGGGTTGATCATCCTGCAGCATTATGTTGAGCTATTCGATCGCTTCGACGTCAATGAAGAACGTTTTAAGAGCACCTACCAATGGTGGTATCAGCACCCTGCAGAAATGGACGGATTGCTCGAAGAAGTTAGTGAGGCGCTGTCAGAACTCGAGCGCGCTACCAACGCATCTCACTGATTGCACTACTTGGTTGCTCCCAGATCTCCAAGCACGTATGGTGCAGTTTTCTCAATCGTGCTTTGAATGGATTCGTACTCCCATGCGCATCCTTTGCGCTCCAATGTGCGCTCCAAAAAATCAGATTCGTACGCATGCACCTTGTTGGTGTTTTGCACGGACTCGCGCGTGATGGGGGAAATTCTTCCTGTCACAATTTCAAGCACACGTCCGAAGCGCCAAGCCAATCCCATCATCCAACTTCGCAACCTGTGCACCGGAGGGCGCGTGGATAAGGCTTCGGCCATCCATGTGAGAACTTGACGATAAGGGAGGTTTTCTGCGCAAAGCATGTACCGTTCGTTCCAACATTCGTGCGTTGCAAGCAGATGACACGCTCGAGCAACATCCGTTGCTGAAACAAAACCATTGCTGCCTGACGGAAACCACTGAAAGCCCTTGTGCGCAAGCGCAAACATCGTGGAAGAGCTCCGCGCAAAATCTCCGGGACCCAAAATGATGACCGGATTGACCACAAGCACTTTCAATCCCTCTTCCTTGCCACGCCAAACCTCGATCTCTGCTAAATACTTGCTGCGTGCATAGTGCGTCACGTCCGCCCCCTCCTCGAAAGGCACGCTTTCATGCACAGGTTCGCCTTCTTTTCGCCCCAAAGCGGAAACGGAACTCACGTGAATCAACTCGCCCGTGCCGAGGTGAAGCATGCTGTTCACAAGCTTTGCTGTAGCATCACGATTCACTTCCATCATTCGATCAGCATCGCGGTGATGAAAAGAAACCACTGCCGCACAATGGTAAACCCGTGAGCAACCCTGAAGCGCCTCCTCCAATCGTTCAACGTCCCACAATTCTGCTTCAAACCACTCCAACTCCGACGTGTTCACCTCCTTCTTTTGAAGAAAATCCAAAACTTGCTTCCGGTCAGAAGACGGTCGGTGCAACGCCCGAACCTGCTCGCCTGCGGCCAACAGCACTTCTAGCAAATGCCGCCCGACCAATCCCGTTCCTCCTGTGATCAAAACCATGTTGCGAAGTTAGTTGGAGATTCCGCCCGAAATTTGCAGTACCTATGGCGAAATCCGAACACATCAGACAAATACTTGCGCGGCTCCCGCAGCAACCTGGTGTGTACCAATATTTCGATGATTCCGATCGGATCTTGTACGTCGGCAAAGCCAAGAACTTAAAAAAAAGGGTGGCCAGCTACTTTACGAAACAAAATCACAACGGAAAAACACGCTTGCTCGTAGCGAAAATCAAGGACATTAAATGGCTCGTTGCGCCCTCAGAAGCTGATGCCTTGCTGCTCGAAAACAGCCTCATCAAAGAACACCGGCCGCTCTACAACATCCAGCTCAAGGACGATAAAACGTACCCGTTCATTGTCGTAAAAAAAGAGCGCTTCCCTCGGATTTTTCCAACCCGCCGGCTTATCAAGGATGGCAGCGAATACTTCGGGCCTTTTCCCAGTGTGAAAACAATGCATACCGTGTTGGAGCTCTGCCGCAAACTTTATCCAATTCGGACTTGTGCGCTCGCTTTGAGCGAGGAGAACATTGAAAAAGGCAAATTTCGAGTTTGTCTAGAATATCATATTGGCAATTGCAAAGGCCCTTGTGTCGGGAAACAAGAGGAGGAAGATTACAAAAAGAGCATCGCTGCTATCCGGCACTTGTTGCGAGGAAATCTCAGTGAGGTGGTTCAAATGCTGGAAAAAAGCATGCAAGAAGCCGCAGAAGATTTCCGGTTTGAAGAGGCTGAACAATTCAAAATGAAACTTGCCTCGGTAAAGAAGTACCAGGCTAAAAACACCATTGTGCACCCCGGCATCGATGATGTGGAAGTCTACACGGTGGTTCAAGACTCCCGATGCGCCTATGTCAATTTCCTAAGAATTCTCAAAGGCACGATAACAAAGGGTCACACATCGGAGGTGAAGCGAAAATTGGGAGAAGAACCGAAAGAAATTCTCGAAGCGGCAATCGTGCAAATGCGGGACAAATTTGGAAGTGATTCACCGCTCATCTACACACCGTTTGCAATCGACTTGCCTTTGGAAGGCGTTTCTTATCATGTTCCACAACGCGGGGACAAACTGAGGTTGGTGGAGATGTCCGAACGCAATGCGCGATTTTTCATGCGTGATCGGCAAAAGCAGTTGGAGCAAACCCATCCCGAAGCAGCAAGCCAGCGATTGTTGGAAACGGCCAAGGAAGATCTGCGGCTCAGCGAATTGCCGGTGCACATCGAATGCTTTGACAACTCCAACATCCAAGGAACAAACCCTGCCTCCGCTTGTGTGGTGTTTAAAAATGGCAAACCCGCAAAGTCCGATTACCGAAAATTCAACATACGCACTGTAGATGGACCCGATGATTTTGCATCGATGACAGAGGTTGTGCACCGTCGCTACAGCCGATTGCTCAAAGAAAATGAGCCGTTGCCTCAGCTCATTGTAATCGATGGCGGTAAAGGGCAGCTCAGCCATGCGTTAGAAGCATTGGAGTCGATTGGGCTTCGAGGCAAGATTGCAATCATCGGGATTGCTAAACGATTGGAAGAAATTTATTACCCGGGCGATCAGCACCCCCTTTACTTGGACAAGCGCTCTTCCACTTTGAAGTTGATCCAACACCTTCGAAACGAAGCGCACCGTTTCTCCCTCGAGCACCATCGCAAACGCAGAAGCAAAGCCGCCCTTCGCTCTGAACTAGACGAGATCAATGGGGTTGGGCCAAAAACTCGCCACGAATTGATGGCACATTTTAAAACCGTAAAAGCGATTAGCGAGGCATCCATTGAAGCCCTGAACCAAGCCGTAAATCTCAAAGTTGCGCGCGCAGTCAACGCTCATTTCAATGCCAAAAAATAGCCTGTTTCAATCCAAAAATCGGCCTTTCACGGTCGAATCTAGATGCAAGGCGCAGGAATAGTTCGAAGCGCGGTGACGGTTACGAGCCACAATATCGTACACGCCGTTTGTCCAATTATCCGGTATCACGGCCAGCCCAAACCGAGCAAGAAAACCCAGAGGATTTCGAAGTTCTCGGGCTAAAATTTTAAGGCCTGCTGCCCTTGCATGTGCTGTGTTTCCATCCCAAACCAACAATGATGCATAAGGCGCTTCGACTTGTTTCGGCGACAATCGTGTTCGAGCGGCTTCGCCTTGCAAGGGTGCAAAATGCACCTGACACTGCTCGTGTTCCCATCGCAAAAATCGAACAACGGAGCGGTTGCACAGTCCACATTCGCCATCGAAAAATAGAATCACCATGTGAATTTGGAATCGGTCATGCCCTGTGCCAAAGCATGATAACCCTGCACCAATTCTTCCACAACTTCTGCTGCAGACACAATGGAGTGAATTTGACCGCTGACTTGGCCAATCTCCAATTCGCCTTCATCCATATCACCTTCAAACATGCCCCGCTTGGCACGACCACGGCCCAATAATTTCGACAGGGTCTCTGGATCAGCACCTTCCGATTCCGCTTTGGCAACTTGCTGAGCAAAAGCATTGCCCAACAAACGAACTGGAGTGAGAGGCTTGAGTCGCAAAGCTGTGTCTCCTTCGCCTGCTGCAACTACACGCTTTTTAAACGCAAGATGCGCCGAAGATTCAATCGTAGCGACAAACCGACTTCCAATTTGCACGCCTTCTGCTCCCAAGGCTAAGGCCGCTAAAACAGCACGGGCATCACCGATGCCTCCTGCTGCAATCACCGGAACGTCCAACGCATCAGACACTGCCGGAACAAGGCACATCGTCGTGGTTTCTTCCCGTCCATTGTGTCCTCCGGCTTCAAAACCTTCCGCCACGACTGCATCCACCCCTGCTGTTTGAGCTTTCAAAGCAAACTTCACACTGCTCACCACATGAACCACTTTTATGCCATGCAACTTGAGGTGCTCCGTCCAAGTTTTTGGATTTCCAGCACTCGTAAAAACAATGGGAACTCCCAATTCAACAATCGAAGCCATGTGCTCTTCAATCGAAGGGTAGAGCAATGGGACATTGACCGCAAACGGCTTGTCGGTTGCGGCCTGGCACTTCTTGATTTGATCTCGCAATACCTCTGGATACATGGATCCCGCGCCAATGATGCCCAAACCTCCTGCATTTGAAACGGCACTGGCCAATTCCCAGCCACTGCACCAAATCATGCCCGCCTGAATGATGGGGTACGTGATGCCAAATAGTTTTTGAATGCGGTTCATGTTCGATTCGTATCGGATCAAGGTCGAAACAACTCCAAGTTAGCTTTTTCAGCAGCATCGTTGCGCACGTGGCTCTTGAAAAAATCCCGTGCCTTTTGAGACATAACCTTCCAATTCCCTTCTTCCATGCCAAATGCTGCTGAAAGACCAGATTTCCATTCTTCTTCATCCAGCGGCCAATCCCAACCAATTCCCTTTTCCTGCAACCCCAACCAAGGCGTGCGATCGCTAATCAAAACAGGGCAACCATGGGCCCAAGCCTCAACAATGGAATGGCCAAAGTTCTCTTGCGTTGTTGAAGACAATAAAAAATGCGCCGTTTGAAAGTGATTGGCCAACATGGACGGGGGCATGCCGCCTAGAAAACGAACCTTTACTTCCTTCTGTGCCGCTGCTAAAGACGCCAACTCTCTTTGGTATGCCTCATCCTCAATTGGTCCAATAAAGTCCAATTCCAGCGGCCTACTAGAAGATGCCTTGAGCAATGCCTTCAAGCCAAAATCAAGGTTTTTGACTCGGTGAATGCGGCCAATCACAACAACTCTCCAATGGTCCGCTAAGCGATCGGGGTTTTCGGATGGCAAAGACGTCGGCAAATTCTGGGCCACACAGACATGAGCTGCTATGAAATGACTTCGAACTTCCTTGGCCTCATTCGAATTGGACGCATGCCATGTGACTCCTTTGAAAAGGTCAAGCATCCTCGCAAAACTCAAAAAAACCCTTTTCTTCAGCGGTTTGATGGCCAAGGCGGCATCGCCCAGCATACCTCGTGGTGCGAGCACAACACGGACATCAGGTCGGTTTCGAACAATGCGCAATGGGATGAGGGAGTGATTCCTTGAGAACATGCTGTTCAAGTGAAGAAAATCTGGTTTGATTTCTTCCAACAATTGCACCCACACTCTGCGGTCTAAGCTGCCTGGTCGACAATAACGTACTTGAACAGATTCATTGTTTACTTGAACAACATTCCAAGCATCAAGCGAAACACCCAAAGCTTGCTGTTCACCCAAATCATGCGATCCCGTGATCACCCAAACGTCGTGGTTTTCGGACAACAAAGCGCACAGATTATAAGCGCTTCGAATCGGTCCTCCAGCGCGGAATGCCGGTGGAAACCAATCAACTGATATCAAAATGCGCAGGCGCCTCACTGGATGTCGTTTTCTTTCATCCAATGCCCAAGCACAACCAGCGTCCAAAGCCTTGAAAAAGTCCAACGCGCATCCCCTCCCAAAAAGGCTGACCAAATGCGATCAATTTCTTGCTTTGAAATTCCTTCAACACCTCCCAGATAATCCAAACCTCCTTCACAGGTCGTCCTCAAATCGCCTTTCATCCATTGCTCCCAAGGCAATACAAAACCCATTTTGGGCCTATGAATGATTTCTTGAGGCAGTAAGTCGGGAATCGCATCCGTGAGCAATTGCTTGGGCGTATGTGGCCATTTTTGGTTGTCAGGGGTCGCCATAGCCTCCAAAACAAGGTGGTGATCTAAAAACGGAACGCGCACCTCCAGGGCATGTGCCATTGACATTTGATCTGTATCTCTCAGAAGTGTGTGGTTCATGTAAGTTCCCATCTCGGCTAAACTCACCTTGGATAGGAAGGGCAGTGCGAACCCCTTGGTTTCAGGTGCAAGCTGTTCGCTCAACCATCGATAAACTTGATTGGGTTGTTTGCCGGCGCTTGGCGCCAGTTTCCGAAGGTCGGATTCCAAGAAAATTTGTCGGGATAACGGATACGTGTGTTCCAAATCAAAATAATCCCCTCCCAAAAGTGCGGCCATTTTTCGAGATGTCGCATCTCTTTTCGTTGCAGCGTATAGCGAGCCCACGGCCTTTCGCATTCCCTTGGGCCATGAAGCGAGCCAACGTTTTTCAATGAGCTGTTGCGATCGTTTGAAAACCGGGTAACCCGCGAAAGCTTCATCACCACCCAGTCCACTCAAGGCCACTGTGATGCCTTCTTTCTTCGTTGCAGCGCTTACCACAAACGTATTCGGTCCATCACCGGAAGGGTGGTCCATTGCCGCCAATGCATCTGGCACTTGATGCAAAAAATCCTCACTCTCCAAGCGGATTTCATGATGGTCTGTACCAAACCGCTTGGCCACCATTCTGGACCAAGTGCTCTCGTCAAACTCTCCCTCATTAAACGTTACACTGAACGTAGAAATCTGCTGATCTGTTGCGGATTTCATCAGGCCAACGATGGCGCTTGAATCAATCCCTCCGGAAAGAAATGCCCCGAGCGGAACGTCTGAACGCATTCTCAATTCCACAGCTCTTTCCATGGCGCTTCGAATCCGCTTCAGGCGCTCAGCACGTGGTAAATTGTTTTCAATTTTAGCCGTTTCTGATGCGATATCCCACCAAGCTGAAACTTCAGTCTCCTCCCCTTGAAGACGCATCCAATGGCCGGCAGGAAGCATCGAAATCCCTTGAACAATGGTCCGGGGGGCATGCACCGTTTGGTACCTCAAATAATCGGACAAAGCAATGGGATCGTGGCGCTTTTCCACCCATCCAGAAGCGAGTAAACTGCGAACTTCACTCGAAAAAATCAAACCGTTGGAAGTCTCTGAAAAATACAGTGGTTTGATTCCCATGCGGTCCCTTGCGAGCAACATTTCGCGCTTTTCGTTGGACCAAAAAGCAAAGGCAAACATGCCATTGAAGCGATGAAGTGCAGCTGTTCCCCACGTTTGCAATGCGGCAAGCACCACTTCAGTATCGCTTTCGGTCCGAAAAGAAAAAGTCCCTTTTAACTCCTCCCGAAGCTCCCGGTAATTATAAACTTCTCCATTAAAAACAATGACATCTCCCGAGGCCGCGTGAATGAACGGTTGGTTAGAATGAGCTTGGGTATCAATGATGCTCAGACGACGATGTCCGAGCAAAACTTCGGAATCCGACGTCCACAATCCGCTCGCATCTGGTCCGCGATGTGCGATTTGGGCTGTCATTCGCGCCAAGGCATCCGCGGCGGACGCATGAGCCGATTGGCTAGGAACTCCAAATATGCCCGTAATTCCACACATGCTTTATTTCAATTCGCTTCGTCCTCGTTCGATTTTTTAATTCCATCCCAGCCTTGAGCTTTGAGAGGAGCTTCTACTCCATTTTTCGTCACGAGGGTCTTCTCTGTGGTGTCCTCGACCATGTGGCCTATGACGGAAAGCTTGGGGAGGTTGCGCACCTTTTCAAACTCAGACTGATCGATGGTGAAGAGCAATTCGTAGTCCTCCCCTCCACTGAGCATGCACAACGTAGGGTCTAAATTGAATGCCCTTGCTGTTTCGTAGGCATGTGGATTGATGGGCAGTTTATCTTCATAAATGCGAACTCCGCATCCAGAAGCTGCACATAGATGAAACGTCTCAGAGGCCAATCCGTCCGAAATGTCAATCATAGAAGTCGGCTTCAGTTTCATGTCCCCCAATTCACGAACTATATCTGTGCGTGCCTCAGGTTTCAGTTGCCGTTCCAACAATTCCTGATGATCCGTAAGGTCTGGCTGTGCCATCGGAGCAGATTTGAACACTTCCTTTTCGCGTTCCAACACCTGAAGTCCCATGTAAGCACTTCCGAGATCACCTGAAACAACCAATAAATCTCCCGGCTTCGCTCCTGAGCGGGTGACCGCCTGGTCCGCAGCAACAAGTCCTACGGCCGTAACACTGATCACCAAACCCGACAATGAGGATGAGGTGTCACCGCCCACCAAATCCACCCCATATACCTCGCAAG
This sequence comes from uncultured Flavobacteriales bacterium, assembly GCA_905479395.1. Classification (GTDB taxonomy): domain Bacteria; phylum Bacteroidota; class Bacteroidia; order Flavobacteriales_D; family Sanyastnellaceae; genus UA16. The sequence goes on along the minus strand of CAJQMI010000123.1, from coordinate 33,055 downwards.
CCTTGTGAATTCCTGCATATAATTCATCCAATGCTTCCACAGAAAATCTGCTGCTCACGGCAATTGAAACGGTGATCTGTGTGGGAATTGCATTCATTGCACAGATATCGCTCAGGTTGACCGAAACGGCCTTGTAACCTAAGTGCTTTAACGGTGCGTAAGACATGTCAAAATGCACGCCTTCCACCAACATGTCAGTGCTGATCACCACGCGCTTGTCGCCTGAGTCAATGACCGCTGCATCGTCGCCAACCCCCAATAGGGTGCTCGATTGCTGATGTTTAATTTCTTGAGTAAGCCGGCGAATCAATCCAAATTCACCCAGCTGTTCGATTTCGGTGCGTTGCATGACTCAAAGGTACCGAATCCTAAGCATACAACAGAGCATGTTAGGAGCCGTTCAGGACTTCTGTGGTGGGGCATCTGCCACATTCAAAATCTCACCCGTAAAGTGCAGATTCAGTCCCGCAAAAGGGTGGTTAAAATCCACAATCACAGAATTCAATCGAACCTCTGCAACAACACCGATGACCTCATCTCCATCTTCCGTTTCCATGGGGACAACTTCTCCCTCTTCAAAGACCGATTCGTCCAATTCTCCATCGACGATGAAAGCCGATTTTGGCACTTCGACAAATGCCTCTTCATCCTCCTCACCATAGGCCTCGTCAACTGTCAATTGAAAGGCAAATGAGTCGCCTTTTTTCATGCCCAACAATGCATTTTCAAGAGCCACAAGTACTTGACTTTCGCCCACCATGAAGCCAAAAGCTTCGTCCGCTGGACAAATTTCAAGCTCCTCTCCTTCAGGGCTATCCTCCCGCAAGATGTAACTGATCTCGACGAACTTACCGTTGGCAATCTGCAATTCTTTCATGCGGCGAAAGTAGTCCGTTGATGTAAATTGCCAACATGCAACTGCCATTTCATTTTCGCCAATTTTTTCTCTTTTCCTTCGCAATAGCCTTGACTGCATTAACCGCACAAGCACAAGAGGAACAGCGACAGTTTCGAAAACCCCGCGTATTTCAGCCCATTCAATGCCACCATTACCGGCATCTTTCTCCGGAACGCGAAGCTGTGAAACCGACACCACAACCGCGTTGGATGATGAATTATGACATGGCACCATCCATTGCCCGAAGCGATTCATTCAACATCAACACCTTCGAACTCGACTTGGACGTGACAGCCTACAGCTACCAGCAGTTGGTTGCTCATGCAACGATTGCCTTGGATGTTCTTGACGAAGGAGCGCAAGACCTTTGGTTCGATCTCGTGGAGCTGACCGTGGATAGTGTCAAAATCAATGGCGCTGATGCGCTTTTCGAACAAACTGAATCGCAGTTGCACCTGGAAATGCCTGAATCTGGTTGGCAAATCGATGCAGGTTATGAAATTGAAGTGTGGTACCAAGGATCTCCCTACCAAGACCCGTATTGGGGTGGGTTCTATTTCGTGAGCGATTACATCTACAATTTGGGCATTGGCCTCACCACCATTCCGCCCAACTTCGGAAAGGTCTGGTATCCGTGTTTCGATAACTTTGTAGAGCGCGCAGCCTATACGTATCACGTCACAAGCGCAGGAGGGCGAAAAGCTCACTGCCAAGGAACCATGATCGGAGAAACGTTTCTTGGAGGAGATACGCTAACGCGCAGTTTCGAATTGACCCATCCAATCACCACGCACCAATCAGCCATTGCAGTAGCTCCTTACGTCGACTCCAATTATGTGCACACAGGAAACTACGGAGAGATTCCCGTCAGGCTCACCGGCAAGCAGGAGCAAATCAGCGCCATGGCCAATAAATTTCAAGAGCTAGGTTTTGCCATTGACGCACTGGAATACTGGTGGGGGCCATACGCGTGGGAACGCGTGGGTTATGTGCTCACCACCGACGGTGCGCTTGAAATCCCAACGAACATCGCTTACCCCCAATTCATGGTCGGCGAAGGTTTGGTCGCCAATGGTGATTTATTCAGCCATGAACTGGGCCACCATTGGTGGGGAGATTTGGTCGCACCCACCATTCACAATCACATGTGGCTCAAAGAAGGTCCTGCTGAATACAGTTCGCACTTGTTCATCGAATGGAAAGATGGACCCTTGGAATTCATTGAAGTCGTAAAAGACAATCAGCAGTTTGTCTTGGAAGAATGCCATATTCAAGACAACGGATTTCATCCGCTTTCACCCATGCCGGACGAAGAAATCTACGGGCGTCACACCTACTACAAAGGAGCTTCCATCTTGCACAACCTCCGCGCCTATCTCGGAGACGAATTGTTTCGCTCTGCCATGCAATCCGTCCTTGCAACCCATTTTGATGGCCACATGGATGTGGACGTATTCGAACAAACGCTTGAGGACATCACCGGCGTAGACATGACACCTTGGTTCGAAGCCCAAGTTCTGCAACCTGGGTTTTCGACTTGGGTTTTGGATTCCACGGCACACGAAACAGGCTCCAATGCCTCCACTCTTTTTCTGCAGCAAAAACTGCGTGAATGCGAGAATTATCACATGGCCGAACCCCTCGACGTGACGGTTTGGGACGAAAACTGGAACCGCTACGACACCCAGATATCAGCCAGCGGACAACTGGATGAAATCACCATCGAGCATCCAGGAATTGAAATTCCTGCCATGATTGCCCTCAACGCAAACGGTAAATTGAATCAAGGCAGACTGGACTTCATGTACACCATCACCGAAGCAGAAGGAATTCAGAATTTGCCATGGGTCGAAATGCGCGTGGGATGTGATGCGATGCCCGAAGGTGATTCAGCGTTGGTTCGAATCGAACACCATTGGGCTGCGCCCGATCAAGGGCCAACAGAACCCTATGTGGACGAACTCAGTACCACTCACTTTTGGGTCGTCGATGGGATTTGGCCAGATGGAACGTTACTGGATGCGCGCATTCAATACTATGGGAATTCTTCTGAAGGCCTCGACTACGAATTGTACGGCGACACCGAGGCCAACGGGTTTCTTGCTTGGCGCCCTGATGCAAGTTCCCCGTGGCAAGAATGCACCGCTTACGAATGGCAACCAGGTTCCTTGGCCAATGGCTCGGGCTTGTTCCGGGTTTCAGATCTGAAGAAAGGGCAGTACGCATTTGCCAAAGGCGATGTCTCCGCAAGTATTGCAGAAACAGAATCTACCTCGCTCGAAATCTGGCCAAATCCCGTTTCTGAAACACTGAACTTAACCAGCAGCAAGGGAGTTGTGGCATTTCAAATCTTCAACGCACAAGGACAGCGCCTCGCCCATGTTCAGCCAAAAGGACAGGTAAATGCCTGGCAAGTGGATGTGAGCAGCTGGACTAAAGGTTGGTATGTGCTGGAAAATGATCGGGGAGAATCCCTGAACTTCATGGTCGAGTGACCGGCATCCGCTTCACTTGGCCACGACCAGCAAGCCAAGCTGTCTTCCCTTCAGGATCGAATCTCACGGTGTAATACGACGAGTCCGCCTCTGTGGTCCAAGTTGCTCCGCCATCCCATGATTGGCTCACACCAGGAATGCCGACTGCCCAAATGCCTTGGCACATGGAATTTGGAACATATTGAACGCAAGAACGATAACCTGGTCCTGCACCTGGTATAAGCAGCTCCCAATGCTTCCCGCCATCGCTGGTCACGATCTTGTTGGCTGAATTATCATCCATTGCCTCCCAGTTTCCTCCCCAAGCCAGACCTGCGTCACCCGATTCATTGCAACGAGCAGCACTGAACATCCCTGTCATTGCGCCCCCTTGAGCAATCGGCGTGTTTGACACCAGCCAACTGCGACCGCGATCAGAAGAATGATACATGCGCGAAGCGACTCCTCCTGAAGCCATCCAGACCTCATCTTCATGAACCACCAAATTTCCATTGGACGCAGCAAATGCTGCCTCTTTTTGACCCTCTTCGGCTACGGCAACCTCTGGAAGGTTGGAACAGTCCACAAGGTTCCAATTTCTTCCTCCATCGCGGGTCAGAATAACGGTGAGGCATTCCGCTGTCGCGTCCCCCATGGCAATGCCTTCACGATCGTCCCAAAAAGCCATGCTATCGAAGAAAATCGCTGGGTCTTTGTTGACGTATACAGAATCCCAATTTTCTCCTTCAAAATCCCGGCGAAACAACACAGCTGGGGACGCAATTGTCAGCACAAACGCCGCTTCATTCGTAACTGCAATGGACCGGAATGACGGCAAACTTCCATCTTTCAAGCGCAACGTGTCAATGTTCCAGGTCGCTCCACCGTCCTTTGAATGTCCAACGAGGCCATTGGCTCCAGCCCACCATACGCCTTGGTTTGAAGTCACCTCAAGTGCACGAATGCTGCTATCAAACTCCCAAGTTTCAGCAACATTTGATGGTGGAGATTGGCACCCCACAAGCATCAATGCCGCGATGCAAATTGATGTAAACAGAGCATTCATTCTACCTCTGACTTCGTTTCTGTCGTTGTTTCTAGCGTTGGTTCTGGCGTTGGTTCAGCCCATTGCAACGACCGAACAATTGATTCAACTTCTCGCATGTATTCCCGCTTATCGAAATAGGGTGCATAGGTGTATCCCTCGACCGTTACCAGCTCTCCGGAACGTTCATCTAAAATGGTTAAACTGTAAAAAGGTCCTCCCATGTAATTGTTTTCGATCCTCCACAGCCCGCGCAATTCTGAAGCAAATTGACCATTGAAAACAGTTTCCTCATACGATGGGACGTACCTCATTTCGGTGGTCATGTATGAACCTTTGGTTGGACCCGGTAAATGCTTTCGCATGACTGCATTTCGCTTGTCCAGACGGGCTTGCATGGAGAATTGTTGGTCAGAAACATATGCTTCTCGATAAATTACAAAGCCTTGCTGCACATCATGATTGTCCCCGCCTTTCATGCGCGTCAATTGACGATCAATCCATCCCATTTCATCATTTTTCTTCGCCCACCGAGCATCCCTTGGAACGGTAAGCTCCAGCTGCATCCATTCGACCAATTCTGCTTTGATGACCTCGTTTTCATCCAAGGCCATGAGTTGACCAAACCGGTCCACTTCAGTGCGGTGCAAAATGCTGCGCATCTCATCGCCACGGTCAGACAAGGCAAAGGCCAAGTCACCAGAAGTGCGGGCTGCTCCCTCAATGTAAATCTGATGCCGAGAGTATTTCTCTCGATAAATCGAAACGTTCGGTGATTGTGTGTCTACGCGATCCGCCACTTCAAGGTCAATGATGTTGCGGTGAGGCTTCCAGAATCGATCGAACGATTCAGGGGTCAAATGAACCAAATCAAACCAAGGTTCATATTGAGGTAAGACCGGAAATGGTTGGCCAAAAACAGAACGCAACGTGTCACCAACAGCACCCAACCAGACTGAATTTTCACAAACCACAACGATTTCACCAGAAGCGCCTACTTTTCCGGGTAACGCATACCTCGCACCTTCTTGACTTCCACAACCGCTGATCACGACAAGTGCCAGCAACAGGACTGTCTTAATAGCTTTTGGGATTGGCATGGATGAGTAATTTTTGACCGATTCGAATCATGGATCCTGATAAATCATTCCATTCGCGCAGTTGCCGAACACTCACTCCGTAACGATCCGCAATCTTGCCCAAAACATCCCCACTCTTGACGCGATAAGTGACCGGCTCTGGCACAAATACAATGTCTGGTGTCAACTCTGGTTTGACATTCCTCACGCTGTCTTGCATCGCTAAAAATGATGGGATTTTAGAAGAAGGCAGAACCAAAGGCCAATGCTCAATTGTGGCCGGTATCACATCCAATCGGTACATCGGATTGAGGTGTGCAACGTCAGAAACATTGATTCCTGCGGCTTGTGCGATTTGATCAAAGCGCAACACTTCGTGGACGTTTACTGTATCCAAAAGCGCATGAGGTGGACGGACATCGATGGGGTAAATGTTGTGTTCTGCATGGTATTCCATGAGGTACACAACAGCCATAAATGCGGGAACATAATTGCGTGTCTCTCGAGGTAAAAAGAAACGTATTTCCCAAAAGCTACGCTTGCCTCCGCTCCTGCGAATGGCGCGATTCACATTGCCTGGTCCGGCATTGTATGCCGCAAGCGCAAGGTACCAATCGTCATATGTGTTGTACAATTTGGAGAGAAAAGCACAAGCCGCCTCTGAGCTTCTGTAGGGATCACGTCGCTCATCGATGTAAGAATCGATTCGCAAACCTTGGTACTTGGCTGTCGCATACATGAACTGCCAGAGTCCTCTCGCTCCTGCATGAGATCGCGCCGTTGGATTCAAACCGCTCTCCACAACAGGAAGGTATTTCAATTCCATCGGAAGGTCATGCCGATCCAAAGCTTCCTCAAAAATGGGGAAATACGCAGGTGCTCGTCCCAGCATTTTACCAAGATGCTGCCTTCTTTTGCTAGCGTAGAATCGAATCCGCGAATGCACGACTGGATTCCAATCCAAATCCATCGGTGAAGCCGCACTCAAAAGTGCCATGCGATTCACCAATTCAACAGTGTCGAGAGCGGGAACTTCATCTTCTGCGAAATCCCGAATGTTCAAAAGCGCGGTGTCAGAAGAAGAACAATAGTGAGCATCAAGCCAATCCAACCAATCCGTTTCATGATCAGACAAGGCCGTGTCCAAGGCCAAAGTCTCCAAGTCAACAAGTTCCGGTTCTCTTGCAGAAGTCGAATCAGGGGTGGATAATGCAGTATCCTGACTATTGCCGTGGGTGACCCATGCCGTCCCAACGAACAGCAGCGCACATTTCAAAATTTGCACGCGATTTACGCTTTGTCTTCTTTGTCGCTATCTGCATCAGGATTGGTCGCATCCTTGAACTCTTTGACGCCCTTTCCAAGGCCTTTCATGAGTTCTGGAATTTTTCGGCCTCCAAAGAGAAGCAACACAATCAGTGCAATGACAATAATTTGACCTGGTCCTACGGCTCCCATGATGCAATGTTTTGTGCGAATTTCAGAAGAAAAAGTCAATTTCTATCGCTAGGGCATTGCACGTTACGAACATCAGAGCCGGCAATTGTCGATGAGTCGCACGCCAGCAACCACCGCTGCCACGATTGCGAAGGATTGATTCGAAGTTTCTTCGCTTTGCAAGACTGCAAAGTTTTTAGAATCTACCGCGGCAAAATATTCCAGTTCAATGTGCTCATTTCTCTGCAGTCGCGTCAGATTTCGGTCAATTGCTGCTTGGAGCGAGCCAGAAGATTTCGATGCCTCTGCAACCTCTAACAGAGCTTTGTGGAGCTCCAGCGCGTGCGAACGTTGATCACGAGGAATCCGCGTGTTTCTGCTGCTCAATGCCAGACCATCATCATCTCTGATCAAGGAACAGCCGAAAATTTCAAGCTCTGGAAACTCCAGCTTGGCAAGGTGACGAATCACTGCCAATTGCTGCAAATCCTTCTCTCCGAAAAATGCAACGTCAGGCCTCACAATGTTGAAAAGGCGGCGCACCACCGAAACCACTCCGTCAAAATGACCTGGCCTACTTTCCCCTTCAAATGCAGCTGTTAAACTCCCATAATCTGTGGGTTCAGTCCGCATTTCATCGCCATAGACATCCGCAACCTGAGGCGAGAAAACAACATCTACCTTTTCCGAACGCGCAAGATTCAAATCGGCGTCAGTTGTTTTGGGATAATTCGTGAAATCGGCAGTTTCGTTGAATTGCGTGGGATTGACAAAAATGCTCAACACCACGACATCAGTTTCCCGCTTGGCACATCGAATCAACGACGCATGTCCATCATGCAGGGCGCCCATGGTTGGAACAAATCCAATCCTCCGTCCACCCAATCTTAGGTTTTGCAGAAATTCTCCTAGTTCCGGTGCAGCGTGTATAATTACCATTTGAAGTGGCCAAAAGCGCCTATTTACTTGGATTATCCGGCGAAAATACGTATATTTGAGAGTTAGTTGAACCAAATTATTTCGCGGCACCATGGAGAAAGCAAGAATCCTCTACATATCCCAACATATTGTTCCATTTCTGCCCGCGACGCAGATGAGTTCTGTCAGCAGAAACCTCCCGCAAGGAGTGCATGAGAAGGGCCGAGAGATTCGTGTCTTTACCCCTCGATTCGGTAAGATTAATGAGCGTCGTCACCAACTTCATGAGGTCATTCGATTGTCCGGGATGAACTTAAATGTCGACGATACCGATCACCCTTTGGTCATCAAGGTAGCATCCATCCCAACTGCTCGAATGCAGGTCTATTTCATCGATAACGAAGAATATTTCAAGCGAAAAGCTGTTTTGCATGACGCCAAAGACAAGTTGTTTGCAGACAATGACGAACGGAGCATGTTTTTCGTTCGTGGTGTGCTGGAAACCGTAAAAAAGCTCGGTTGGGCGCCCGATATCATTCACTGCAATGGTTGGATGACCAACGTCGCTCCTCTTTATTTGAAGGAAGTCTTTAGCAAAGATCCCTACTTCGCAGAAAGCAAAGTGATTTGCAGCATTTATGATGAAGGCTATGAAGGAAGTCTAGATAAACGCATGGCTGAAAAAATGCAGCGTGATGGACTCACACCAGAGTCTCTTGAAGCCATCTCCGACCCCAGTTTCGACGCATTGAATAACCTAGCAATTGCCCATGCAGATGGCTTGATTGTAGGCTCCGAAAACTTGAACGAAGCCACCCTAGAGGCCATGAAAGCAACAGGACTTCCTTTGCTGAATTATCACGGTGAAGAAGGCTATGTCGGTGATATAAACAATTTTTACGATTCGATTTTGGAGGGAAAGGCTGAGGCTGTCTCGTAATTGTTGAACTTCGCGGCATGTTGAAACTCATCGCCGGAACGCACGCGGCAGTCTGGGCTAGTATAGGAGGAATAGCCATCCTCGCAGGATGTAAGCGACCTGACACGGAAGTAGGGCTCGATTATGCACAAGAAGATTTGCTCACCCTGCAGCAAACTGATACCATTGGCATCGAATTTGTTACGGTCCGAGAGGACAGCCTCGAAACAGGTGGAGGGCCAGCCGGTGGTTTGAGCACTGCTGTACTCGGCTCCATGGAGCACCCCCAATTCGGCATGCACCAAGGAGGTTTCATCACACAACTTCGATTGATCGAACCTGACTTTGATTTTGGTGACTCCCCAACCATTGATAGCGTCTACCTCTCACTGCGCTACACAGGGGCTTCCTATGGCGTGTTGAGCCCTCAAAATATCCAAGTTTTTGAATTGGCTGACACATTGAGCTCGGACAGCGAATATTACTCCAATCAGAATTTCCCACATCTTGATGAGGCTTTAACCGACCCTGTGCGTCAACCCGTTGACCTAAACCCAGGCCGAGAAATTTACTTTGGCGCTGATACCCTTGCGCCCCAGGCAAGAATCTATTTGACCAATTCGTTCGGACAGCGTTTGCTCGACGCTGGATCAGAAGTCTATGACTCCAACCAATCTTGGAATGACTATTTCGCTGGAATCAAAGTCGTACCAGACCCTGCAATGGGGGGATCTGGCGCCGTTGGCATTGACATCAGCAGTGGCATCAGCAAAATGACACTCCACTTCCACAACACAACCGATACCACTGTTTTCGAATTCAACATAAGCACCTTGTGCATCCGGAACAATCTCTTTTCTCACCAATGGTATCCGCCTTTCCAGGCTTTGGATGAACCCATTATAGAATCTGTTCCCGGAGATCAAATCGCGGGGGTTTTCTCCGGAGCAGGGCTCAAAACCCGCATTCGATTCCCAGAACTACAAGCGTGGGAGGAAGAACGCGACGATGATCGAACAGTGCACAAGGCTGAGCTGTTTTTACCTGTTGCACCCGAAAACAATGACGCTCGCTATCCCATTCCCAACGATCTTTTCATCCTAACAACCAACGAAAACGGATTGGCCATATCCACTCCCGATGAAAATTCCATTGGATTGAATATCAATGGCAACTACGACGCTGTAGAACAAGCCTACCGATTCAACATATCGCAAACTTTTCAGCGCATGCTCAACGGAACCCTCCCAAGCGATGAATTGAACATTGTTGCCTCCCGCGGAGGAATTTCACTGGCAGGCGTGAGGCTCAACGGTCCAGAAGCAACAGAAGCATCGACAGACACCACCGGCATCAATCGCCAAGCGCGAATCGTTGTAACATGGAGTGAGTAATCCGTTTTATAGTTTTGTGAAGCATAAAGAATTTTAGCCATGTGTGGAATTGTAGGTTATATCGGGGGCAAAGACGCATTCCCAATCATCATCAAGGGCTTGCAACGATTGGAGTACCGTGGGTACGATAGCGCAGGAGTGGCGCTTCACCAAAACCAAGACGAACTTACCGTTTTCAAGAAAAAAGGAAAGGTTCAAGACTTGCTTGATTTTGTAGGCAACGCTGACACCTCAGGGTCCAGCGGGATCGGGCACACACGATGGGCCACTCATGGCCCTCCCAATGATGTCAATGCACACCCGCATACTGCACGACTCGGTAGGCTATCCATCATTCACAATGGCATCATCGAGAACTACGATTCGCTGAGGAAAAGTCTCGAAAGCAACGGACATGCTTTTCTGAGCGATACTGACACAGAGGTGCTCATTCATCTCATTGAGGAAGTTCAAAACAGAACGTCCACAACCACTTGCGAAGCCATCCAGATTGCACTGCATGAAGTGGAAGGTGCGTACGCAATTGTTGTAATGGATGCCAGCAATCCCGATGTGCTCATAGCTGCGCGAAAGTCCAGCCCACTTGTTATTGGCGTTGGAAAAGACAATGAGTACTACGTTGCTTCGGACGCCACACCCATTGTGGAATACACCCAAAACGTCATCTATCTGGATGACGAAGAAGTGGCTGTCATGCACCGGAAAGAGGGGTTGATCATCCGCAATCTTGACAACGTAACCATCACGCCCGAAGTGCATGCGTTGGAATTGCAAATCGAGGCCATTGAAAAAGGCGGTTTTGATCACTTCATGCTCAAGGAAATCTTCGAGCAACCCAGTTCCATACATGATTCGTTTCGAGGTCGCATGAGCTTGCAACGCAATGAAATCAAGCTTTCCGGGATAGACAAACACTGGGAAAGGTGGGAAAACGCCCAACGAATCTTGATCATCGCATGCGGAACGAGCTGGCATGCAGGTTTGGTTGCTGAGTATTTATTTGAAGACTTTGCCCGGATACCAGTGGAAGTCGAGTACGCTTCCGAATTCCGATACCGCAATCCCATCATCCGTCCCAGTGACGTTGTGATTGCTATCTCTCAATCCGGCGAAACCGCCGACACACTTGCTGCCATCCGACTCGCCAAAGAGCAGGGTGCGCACGTTTTTGGGATTTGCAACGTGGTCGGGTCAAGCATTGCTCGGGAAACTGACAGCGGTGCCTACACGCACGCAGGACCTGAAATCGGAGTCGCTTCCACAAAAGCCTTCACGGCTCAGTTAACTGTGCTTACGTTGATTGCAATGCATGTAGGCCAGCGCAACAAACAGCTTTCCAGCAAACGCTTCAGTCGCCTGCTCGTGGAACTCAATTCAATTCCTGAAAAGGTGGAACAATTGCTAAAGCAAGACAAAGCGATAAAGCGAATTGCAAAGAAATTTCAACACAGCGAAAACGCTCTTTACTTAGGACGTGGGGTTAATTTCCCTGTAGCCCTGGAGGGAGCGCTCAAACTCAAAGAGATCAGCTATATCCACGCAGAAGGCTATCCTTCTGCTGAAATGAAACACGGCCCCATTGCGTTGATTGATGAAGAGATGCCTGTATTCTTTGTCGCAACATCAGACGATGTCTATGAAAAAGTTATCTCAAACGTCCAAGAAGTCAAGGCGAGAGGAGGAAGACTGGTCGCATTGGTGACCTCGGGAAACCGCGACCTGAAATCACTCGCTGAATTCGTCATTGAGATTCCAAAATGCGATCAAGCGCTAGCGCCTTTATTGACGACCATTCCTCTCCAGCTGTTGAGTTATCATATTGCCGTCCTGCGCGAATGCAATGTGGATCAGCCAAGGAACTTAGCGAAGTCCGTTACGGTCGAATAAGAAAGACGAAGTTCATCATGCGACCATTGACCGCTTTCATCTTCTGCTTGACCGCAGCGCTCGCCAATGCTCAGAGTGTATTCTCAACGCAATATGCCAACCAAGCAGATCTGAGTGTTTTTGTCGTCGAATACGAGAATCAATGCGATCTCAAAGTCTTCAAGGTTGATTATGCCAATCAAGCCAAAGGAAACGACGGATTATGGTACTTCGTCGAGCATGCCAACCAAGCCGATAAAAAAGTTTTCTTCGCCGACTATGCCAATCAGAGTGATTTGAAAATCTTCTTCGTGAAGTACAATAACCAGGCGGGTTGGCGAGACAAAACCAAGCAGCACCTGCTTTATTGAGCGCTATTCTGAGCGCTGTCCCATTCCATTCCTAGTGCTTCCAAACGCGTCAAGATTGACGTGGAAACCGTTTCCGTGGTGAATGGATTCTGAAACGTACACCGCAGCCACGTTTCACCGTTAAACTCGGTTTTTACGATGTAATGTGGGCCATGCTCGACCATCAGTCTTCTCAGAAGCGAGTTGTCCCATCGCGTTGAACGAAAGCATACAATGTTGGATTTTGGCTGTGTGAAAAGCTGCCATCCTTCGCGCTTCTCAACATTCGCTGCAAAGGTTTGGGCGTTTCCCACCAGTTGATCCACCAGGCTCTCCCAAAGCTTTGGCCCATGCTGCTCCCAAATTCCGAATACAGCCACGCTCAACATGCGTTTGGTGCACTCAAACGTGCGTTTGCTCAGGTTCCACCACTCATCCTGTTCACCTTTCTCATACAGGTAATCCGCACGCTGTGAAAAGGCGCAATAAGCGTCCTCAGAACGACGGTAAAACAGCCCCGTACAAAGTGCCGGTACACCCAACATTTTATGGAAATCCATGGCCACCGAATCGGCACGATGCAGACCGCTCAATGGATCGGAATGCTGCTTCGAAAAAACCTGAGCAGCACCGTGTGCACCATCCACATGAAACCATAAGTCCTTGGACTCGGCAAAGTCAGCCAAAGCGTTCAAATCATCAAAAGCACCCGAAGAGGTCGTGCATGCGCTGCCCACAACACTCAAAACTTTCAATCCTTTGCGTTCTGCCTCAGCAAAAGCCTCTTTAAGTGCTTCTGGTCTGATCCGGTGTTGATCATCTGTTGGCACATGAATCGTTCCCTGCTCACCCCACCCCATGACCCGAACCGCACGATCGACACAATAGTGCGCCTGCTCACTGACCAAAACCGCATAAGGTTCCGAAGTGCCGTCGCGCCATTCATCATTTTCCGCTTGACACTGCCGTGCAGCCAAAAGCGCTGTGAGATTCGCCAAAGTGCCGCCGTGGCATAAAATTCCAGAAGCTCCCTCTCCCAAACCCATGAACTGTGCAATGGATCGCATAACCGCCTCTTCCATGGGTGAACTCGCTGGCCCCATTTCGTCGATGGCCATGCCGTTGTTTAGCAGCGCCGTCGCAGCACTGATCCAAGCAAGTTCTGGCAAGGGGACCGCCACCTGGTGTCCAGCATAACGCGGATCGTGCAAGTGATTCGAGCGATTCAAAACGCGCGCCAAAAGATCGTCGCGGAACAATCCGTTGCCTTTGTCGGAACCCTGATTCATCTCTTTGCTCCACATGTCCAACCGATGGCCTGGATCGTATGAAGGCAGCACAAAATCAAGCTCTTGTGCACGCGATAGCCCGAGGTAACGTGTCAACATTTGGATAGACTGTTGACCGCTTTGTTCAAAACGAGTCACATCATAATGATTCGACCATTCGGACGAATTCGTCGGATTTTCAAACGCATTCATGTTCGAAAGTTCGTGCGAATCCTGCGTACTTCGGCCTTTTTTCCCTTTCTTGCAACTGAAATTTCTAGAAACACAACACACTATCATGAAGAAACTCATGTTTACACTAGCGCTAAGCGCGTTGGTCACAATGGGCACTCAGGCTCAAAAGCAAATGGGTGATGAGCACAACATCGAGGTGAGCTTTACGCCATTTGGAGGAAGCCCTATCGATGGTTCAACCATCAAGTACCGTAACTTCCTCGAAGACAACCGCGCATTCCGCTTGTCAATCTCGATTGCTAATTCTAGCGACGTTCACGCTTGGTACCAAGACGGTGAAGAGAATGAGGCCAATCCAGTGAGCCCACAGTTGAACATCAACACCAAGTCTTCAGCCATCGGAATCGCTCCTGGTTATGAGATGCACTTTGACGGAATGGACAACTTGTCTCCTTACTTCGGAATCGAGTTGCCAATTACACTTGGCAACCGATCTCAAACCGTTGAAAACTGGGGACCACAAGACGTCACTGACGCGCAGAACCTTGAGCTTGATCAGTATGTTGTTTGGAACGTTGGAAACGAGCAAGGCTATAACACCATCGGTTTGAACTTCCTCTTCGGAGCAGATTACTACTTCTCTGATGGCATCTACCTCGGTTTTGAAGCGGGGCTCGGTTTCGGACGAACAACTTTCGGAAACCACACCATTACGACTGACAATCTCACAGCTTTCAACATCCGATTCAACCAAGCGTTCAGCACGGAAGAAGCAGGTGCTGAAGTTGCCGGTGAATTCGTTGGACAACTTGAGTTTGACGCATTGGATGAGAATGGTCGGTTCTACACAGATTACCTCGAAAATTCCGACGGTACTCCTTATGATTTCCCGAATCACATCAGCAACACGACCATTGGAAACGTATTCCAAGGTGCTTTGCGAATTGGTTTCTTATTCGACTAATCGCGACGACTCTAAGTCACTTGAAAGGCGACTCCAATGAAGGAGTCGCCTTTTTTTATGCTTAATTTTCGCTTTTAAGAGCCTTCAAAACATGCAATTGACCATCGAATTTAACGGCAAAATTTTCCGGGCTTCCAACGCACCAGAGGTTGATATCAGCATTCCAATTGCAGAACAAGGTGGTGCGAGTGCCTGGTATGTAGAGAACATGAAATTGGAAGTCGTGCGCAGCAATGGATTTCTTGGTTCAGTGGCGGAGGGCGGAGGCGTGAACTTCCGAAACGTCACATTTAACCCACACGGCAATGGCACGCACACGGAATGCCTCGGACACATTTCACCAGAAGCCCATTCCATCGAAAACATTTCGATTCCTTCGATTTTACCGTGCCTTGTCATCAGCGTCCTGCCAGTGAAAATTGATGGCGACGACGTCATCACCCTGAATCAGATGCGCAGTGCTTGCGCAGTGCATTGGAGCGATAAAAGCCGGCTTCCACCAGCCATCGTTGTGCGCACGTTGCCGCATGACCCGGGCAAAGTTTCGCGGAATTGGTCCAACAGCAACCCCGCCTATTTCATGCCTGAAGCCGCCAGTTGGTTAGCCGAGATGCAAGTGGAACATTGGTTGATTGATTTGCCCTCCGTAGACCGTGAATCCGACGGCGGAGCTTTAGCGGCTCACCACGCTTATTGGTGCTATCCAAACAAGCCAAGGCATCAAGCCACGATAACAGAGTTCATACACGCTCCTGAAACACTTGAAGACGGGCTTCACTTGTTGAACCTTCAAACCGCCCCATTCGATTTGGATGCGACTCCTAGTCGACCCGTGATTTTCCCTTGTGAGAAGTAGTTCAGTCAAACTCTAGAACAAAAAAGCCCCGCATCTCTGCGGGGCTTTTTCTTGTAGTTCAAATGATTGAATCTCCATCAATCAACATCCCACCACATCTTATCGGTGAGTTCATCTGATCCACCGTTTGCAGCGGACCAAGACGCATTGTTCAGTGTCTGCTCATCCAATGGATACATGAAACGCGTTGGAACACTTCCGTCGCCTTGCAAAGCTCCGTCAGCACAAGCCGCCAACACACCGAAGTCAAGCCGACGATATTCTGCCCAACCTTCATAGCCTTGCATGTACAAAGCAATCCACTTCTGACGGCCGATTTTTTCATTCCAAGCCCCTTCAGCTGTGCCATATGCGACAGCTTCTTGTGCGAGGTAATCTCCAATTGCAGCCTCATCAGCAATTCCCCAGTAATTCATGCTCAGAGAAATCGCAGCATTGTAATGCTCTTCGGCAGAAAGAATGCTCGTCCATCCTCGTTCTGCAGCTTCGGCAGCTAGGAAATGCGTTTGAGCAGCGTCAAAGAAAATTCCGGCCAAATCGCCTGCAAGAATTGCTGCACCTCGCTGAGAAACATCATCGTCCGGTGTCAAAGCTGCATTTGCTTCATCCAATCCATAGACCTCGCCAGCATACTCGCCGGAGGAAACTGCTGGAGCATAATAAACACCAACACGAGGGTCTCCCAATGAAGCGAGCATATCAACCATCGTATTGGATGCTGCGAAATCGTTCCGCGTCTTAGCATCTTCGTTGATGGGGTTGTTGTTTGGTGCACCAGCGAGGTAATTGAACAAAGCGTTGTCCTCATTGCCTGCAATGATCGTACCCGATCCGAGTGCCGCTTCCGCAGCAGCTTGCGCCGCCGCTCCGTTCACGTCAGCCATGCGCATAGCCACTCGCAACTTCAACGAGTTTGCGAATTTCATCCACTGGTCCATGTTACCGCCATACACCTGATCGCCCTGAGGACCTGATCCATTGGTCATGCTCGCCATGGCGTCGTTTAATAAGGTCAAAAGACCTGCATATACATCTGCTTGGCTATCATAAGACGGAGCCGTATCATCACCTCCTTTAAGAGCTGCAGACATTGGAATGTCTCCAAAAGCATCTGTCAAATGTTGGAAGGTCCAAGCTTGCAGAATCTTCGCGACTGCAATTTGGTTGCCGTTATCGCCGTATCCCGCATAATCAGCGGCAGCGTCTCCAGAGTTCAAATCAATGATTATTTGAAGATCCTGAAGTGGTCCAGCATACATGGCAGCCCAAGCGCTGTTGGCCGTAGTCTCTCTGTATTGGTAACGGCTTTCGTTGGAATACTGGTTGGAACTCCAATATTGAGCTGTTTGCATTGCACGACGGCTGCCCCAGAAAGAATCATAGACTTGGTCCATAATTGCTTTTTGTGCGTTCGTCAACAAGAATCCAGGTGAGACCGCTGTTGGTTCATTGGGATTGGTATTGATTTCATCGAAGTCCTTTCGGCACCCCGTGAAAGAGAGGGCTCCAACCAAGCCCACCAGGAAGAAAATTTGCTTATTCATTTTCATAATCTTTTAAAAGGTGGGAATCAGAGGTTAAACTTCAAATTGAAGCCAATCGTGCGCTCAGCGGGAAGCTGACCACCCTCGAATCCTTGAACATTTGATGAAGAAGTCGCTACTTCAGGATCGATGTGCGGTACATTCTTGTGCAGGATGGCCAGGTTGCGCCCGTAGACACCAATGCTGATGTTACTGAATGGCAACCCGCTGGTCATACTCTCTGGCAAGTTGTAGTCCAACCGCAACTCACGAAGCTTCACGAAACTCGCATCGTATTGGTCTGCCGCATGAATGATGTACCCTTGGTTTGAGAAATAGTGGGTTTGTGCTCCAATGCTGGTCGTATTGGCTTCACCCGCGTAATTCTCCCAAACAAGGTCACCGCTTTCGTTTGTCGCCTGAACCTGATTTCCATCGGCATCAATGACGATTTCACCCATATCATCGAACTCCCATACTTCGGTGTTATCCGATGCATACACCCCTTCTACAACGATACCATCCTCACGGATATTGTTCTCCGCGGTTTCCGCAAGTGTACCGGAGTACTTGCCCCACTGATTGGAGTAACTGTGGATCGACCCTCCTTTCTGGAAATCTACCAGAGCACTAAACGACAAGTTCTTGTATTGCACGTCAGACCAAACTCCTCCGGTGAAGTCTGCCAAGATGTCACCAATCGGAACCACTTCATCTGTTCGTGCGTAGGTGCCGTTATCGTTTACCAACTTGTTGCCATCATCGTCATAGACAAAATCATATCCGTAGAATGTTCCGAGAGGCTGTCCAGGACGTGCTTCCAATGTAACACCGAATAAGCTGGTGTATCGAATGTTCTCCACGCCATCGGCCAGCTCGAGCAACTCATTGTTGTTCTTAGCTAGGTTCAAACCGAGGTCCCATCGGAAGTCTTTCGCTTGAACAATTGTTGCTGAAATGGCCAATTCAACACCTCGGTTTTGCGTTTTACCGGCATTCAACACAGTACTTGTGTAGCCCGAAGCAGCAGACACAGGGACGTTGAAAATCAAATCTTCTGTGATGTTGTTGTAGTATGTGGCGTCAACTCTCAATCGATCCAAGAAGAAACTCATTTCTGTTCCCACTTCGAAACTTGTTGTCTTTTCAGGCCGCAAGTTTGGATTGTTCTGTGAGTTTGGCACGGTCGCGGATCCTCCGCTGCCAAAATTTGGATTGACACCATACGTCAAGCCTGTTTGATAAGGGCCTGTGTCGTTTCCTACCTGCGCCCAGCCCATTCGCAATTTACCAAAGCTAAGAGCTTCGATGTCAGCCAATTCACTGAACACATAGCTTGCCGTGGCCGATGGGTAGAAATAGCTGTTGCTCGCTTCAGGGAGCGTCGAGCTCCAATCGTTTCGACCTGTAAAGTCAAAGAACAATGTGTTTTGGTATCCGAAACTCGCAGAAGCGAGTACCGAATTAATGACCTTGCTCTCCTCGTAATCACTGATCTGATAGCCGTCTCCGCCATTCGCAATGGTATACAAACCAGGCGTGTTCAATCCGCCGAGTGTGTAAGCACCCAATCTCTTGAAGTCACGGATTCTTCTGTTGACACCAACAAAACCAACAACACTCAAGTCTGAGTTGATGTCCTTGTTGAAGTTTAGATAACCGTCCAGGTTTGTTTCTTGCAGTTGTCGTGTGTACTCGCTGTATGATGACTCACGAACACCACCCGTTGCAACGCGCTCTTGACGACGATCTGTATAGAAGTCAGTCAAAGCTCGGCCCATGAAACTCAGGTTATCATTGATTTTGTAGTTCAAAGTCATGTTTCCAAAGACACGGTCACGTTGATCATCCTGAACATTCTTATAACGTTCCCAAAATGGATTGTCCCAATAATGGGGTGATGGGTCTGTAACGCTGTTGCGATTCCATGTGCGCTGTGAACCATCCGCATTTTCATAATTGCGCATGCGATCCATGCTCAACTGACGCTGTCCCCATTGTGTGAATTGACTCATTACTGATTCGCCATACCCCGTCAATGGTCGTCCTTGTCCTACACTTTGCACGTAGTTCATGTTCACGCTTGCAGAAAGCTTATCGCTTATGTCCGAAGACCCTGCGAATGCGAGGGTGTTCCGATCCAAAGAAGAATTCTCGTAAACACCCGTCTGCTTGTGGTTGGTGTAACTCATTCGGAACGAACTCGTTTCATTGGATCCTGTTACTGCAAAGTTATTGCTGTACATAACACCCGTCTGGAAGAATTCAGATACATCGCTATCCGACGCTGACCACGGTCGCGATTTACCAAAACCTTCGTCCCCTTCATACCAACTGTCCCAGTGACGAACCATTGTTCCGTCCAATGCAGGGCCCCAAGATCCATCATAACCATAATCAGGAATCGGTGTTTCCCCTAAACTATCTACCATGTTCTGATTGATCCAGTCCGTGCCAGCACCGCCTCCATAAGAGTTCTGGTAGTCAGGCAGAATGAAAACATCGTTGAAAGCAACAGTGCTACTCACCGAAACACCTAAGCCTTTCTTGCCAGAAGCACGGTGTCCTTTTCCTGTCTTGGTTGTGATTACAATTGCTCCGTTTGAAGCACGCGAACCATACAAGGCGGCGGCTGCCGGACCCTTCAATACCGTCACAGACTCAATGTCGTCAGGGTTCATGTCTTGCATCGCATTGCCATAGTCGTAACCACCAGCAGAGCGCTGTTGATTGCCCCCGGAATAGTCTGCATTGTCCATAGGAACACCATCCACAACAAACAACGGCTGATTGTCCCCTGTTATAGAACTCGCACCCCGAAGAATTATCTTCGACGAACTTCCTATGGATGTCCCTGACGTGACTTGCGCTCCCGCAATCTTGCCCGTCATGGACTTGACCACGTTCTCAGATTTAGCTTGTGTAAATGCTCCGTTGCCAAGCTCTTGAACAGAATACCCTAGGGCTTTCTTTTCCCGCGATACACCTAGTGCTGTGACGACTACCTCGTCCAAATCAACACCTGCCGACATCGCTACGTTCATGCTGGACTGGCCTCCTATTTCAACCATCTCGCTATCATAACCGATAAACGTGAACATCAGTTTATCACTTGCCGCATTTGCAGCAATAGAATAGGAACCATCAGCACCCGTAAAGACGCCACTACCTGAACCAGAGACTACCACGGCCACGCCTGGAAGCGCTTCGCCGGAAGCCCGATCGGTGACCTTTCCCGTCACTTTTCCTTGTGACCAGGCTGTTCCTGCAAACAGCACCGTCAACATCAGAAGAATACTTGCTCTCATGAATATCGTTTTTTGTGAAACTTATAAAACCCTTGAAAACCAAATAGTTTGGCTTACGATGAGGCGGAAGTTCTTAAAAATTGCAAAAATTTGACACTTGAAACAAGGAAACTTATCCTTTGCTTTGGTTCATAACCTTCATTTTCGTGTAAAAAGTACACGGAATGATGCGCCATCGCTGCAATCTGCAGCAACTGAAATTTTGCCCCCCAATTGATCTACAATGGATTTTGTGATGGTCAATCCGAGTCCTGTGCCACCACTTTTCGATGTAAACCGTGGTTCAAACACTTTTTCCAATTGATCCACGGCAATGCCTTCACCGTTATCTCGCACCTCAATTTCCAGGTCAGAGTCGCCTCCTTTTAAAGAAAGAACAATGAGCGGTTCCGTGTTTTCCTTCACTGCGTCAACAGCATTTGAAATCAGGTTGTTGAAGACACGAAGCAAATGTGAATGAGTCGCCTGTACCTCGTGCTTCTCGTTGAAACCGATAAACCTCCAAGTGATCTCTGCGTTTGCAGATCGGTACATTGCAACTGACTCTTCCATAATTGCGCATACATCGACAGGTTCCAATTCATCAAGTCCAATTGCTGCAAGCGATGAAAAATCTTGCGCAATCTCTGCCAACACATCAATTTGCTGAACAACAACCTCACAATGACGCTTTAAGCGGCCTTCGAAGTCAGGACGGCCATCACTCCATGCCCTTTGCAGCTGCTGAACACCCAACTTTATGGGGGTCAAAGGGTTCTTTATTTCATGCGCCACTTGCATCGCCATCATTCGCCATGCTCCCTCTCGCTCCCGCTTAGCCAATGCCTGAACAGCAACACGTAACTGTTTCAACAATGCGTTGTATTCCGTGACCACTTCTCCGATTGCATCTTGACGGTCGTACTCAATTGGCGTTTGTTCGCTGCCGGGTTCTAACTCACGCATCCGATCACGGATCATTCTCAAATTCTTCACAAGTCCACTAGATAAGACGGCGGCAATCAACGCCGACCCAATCAAAAGCACCACATAAAGCGGAGCTAACTGACTCCAAAAAGCTTTGAAATCCCCTTCCTCAAATGTTCGGTTCTGATAACGCACACCCGCAATACCAATCGCATTTCCTCTGTCATTTTCGACATTCCAATAAACATTCACAAATGGTCCGTAGTCCCTGTCCTTGACCCGATCCACTGATAAATACAATGAAGACAGAAGACTGGAATCCAATTGAATCATACCGCCCCCCTCCTCCTGAAACGAGGATTGCGTCATCATTGACCCCTCTGGATCATACAAAGCGATGTCCATGCCATGAATGTCAGCCAGTTCGCAAATGCGGTCCGAAAATATTCGAGGTATTTCTTTTGTTGTCACCGCATAGGGCAGCCTGTTCAAGGTGTATTCCAAGCTTCGCTGCACCGCAGACTCCTTGCGGGTCAGGCGCTGAGCATTGTACAACTCCTCCTGACTGCTAGCAAATTTCCAAGCAACGAACATCGTGCCGGTCAACGACAACACGATGACCAACAACATGGAAAGCAATATGCGGGTTTGAAATCCCATTGGCCGAATCTACATCGACTCCATGAAAAGCAAAGGTTATGCCAAGGATTCTTTACGAATCCAGCGCCTCAGATCCTGCAACAATTTCGAGTATCTCTGTCGTAATCGAAGCCTGTCGGGCCTTGTTGTAGGAAATACGGAGATCTCGCAAAAGCTCCCCTGCATTTTCTGTGGCTTGATGCATGGCAGTCATTCGGGCGCCATGCTCAGATGCATGACTGTCCAACAAGCCCTTGTACAACTGGACCTTCAATGAATTTGGAATGATTCGCTCGATGATTTCCTCTTGAGATGGCTCGAAGATGTAATCCGTATCTGTGGATGGTCCCGTTTCTTCCTCTGAAGGTTCTAGCGGGAGATAATTCTCTACCGTCGCCTCTTGCACTGCAGCATTGACAAATCGGTTGTACACAATTTTCACCTCATCGTATTGACCTCCTTCAAACTGAGCCATAATGTGCTCAGCGACTGTTTGAGCCCGATCGAAATTCAACTCATCAAAAATCTGCCAAGCATCTTCCTCAAAACCTACAGGAGCTACGCTCGGGTCCTTTTCGAAGGCATCATTTGCCTTCTTACCCAATGGAAGCACGTGACATGTCGCATCAGTTTGATTCATCCCTCTGCGCACCGCCTTGATGATGTTGTTGTTGAATCCCCCGCACAATCCACGGTTTGAAGTAATCGCAACATACAAGACATGCTTTACCTCGCGTTTCTCAGAGAACACACCTTCACCAGCATCCAGTGAATCACTGACATTGGACAGAACAGCTTGGAGCTTTTCGGCATAGGGACGCATTCGCGTAATCGCCTCTTGTGCGCGGCGCAACTTTGCAGCCGCCACCATTTTCATGGCCGACGTAATTTGCTTGGTGTTTTGCACCGAAACAATGCGCTCCCTTACCTCTTTGAGTCCTCCAGCCATGAGATTAAGCGTATTGTGCTGTCAATTCTTTCGCTGCAGCAGTCAAGACTTGCTTCTGCTCATCACCATACTTGCCGCTCTTGAGTTGCTTCATGGTATCTCCATGCTTGCTTCGCATGTAGTCAATGTAAGCCGTTTCGAACTCCTGAACACGATTGACGGGAACGGCTTTGAGCAATCCTTCAACCCCGCAATAGATGATCGCAATTTGATCTTCTACACGCATTGGGCTGTTGAGGTTTTGCTTCAAAATTTCCACATTGCGCTCTCCTTTGTCAAGAACAGCCTTCGTAGCGTCATCCAAGTCCGAACCAAATTTTGAAAAAGCCTCGAGCTCGCGGTACTGCGCCTGATCCAGCTTCAATGTTCCAGAAACCTTTTTCATGGATTTAATTTGAGCGTTACCCCCTACTCGGCTTACCGAGATTCCAACATTGATCGCTGGACGGATACCACTCAAGAACAAGTTCGACTCCAAGAAGATTTGACCGTCTGTGATCGAAATGACATTCGTAGGAATGTATGCAGATACGTCACCAGCTTGTGTTTCAATGATCGGAAGTGCTGTCAAAGATCCGCCGCCTTTTACCATGTCTTTCAGTGACTCTGGCAAATCATTCATCTGCGATGCAATTCCTTGCTCACCGATGACTTTCGCCGCACGCTCAAGAAGTCGGCTGTGCAAGTAGAAAACATCCCCTGGATAAGCTTCTCGTCCTGGAGGACGACGCAACAACAAAGAAACCTCACGGTAAGCTACCGCCTGCTTGGACAGATCATCATAGACCACCAATGCCGCACGACCCGTGTCTCGGAAAAATTCTCCAATCGCTGCTCCTGTGAAAGGTGCATAGAATTGAAGCGGTGCAGGATCCGATGCTGTTGCTGCAACAACAACCGTGTAAGGCATTGCTCCATTCTCTTCCAACATCTTCACGATACCAGCAACTGTGGATCCCTTTTGTCCAATCGCAACGTAAATGCAAAACACAGGTTCGCCCGCCTCATAAAACTCACGTTGATTGATGATTGTATCAATCGCAACAGTTGTCTTTCCTGTTTGACGGTCACCAATGATCAACTCACGCTGGCCTCGTCCAATTGGAATCATAGCGTCAATGGCTTTGATACCCGTTTGCAACGGCTCGCTCACAGGTTGACGGTAGATAACACCCGGGGCTTTGCGCTCGAGTGGCATGTCGTACAAATCCCCTGCAATAGGGCCCTTGCCATCTATTGGCTCGCCCAACGTGTTCACCACACGTCCAAGCATACCTTCTCCAGCCTTGATGGAAGCGATACGTCCCGTGCGCTTCACGGAAGACCCTTCTTTCAAATCGCCTGAAGGAGCCAACAAAACGGCACCTACGTTATCCTCCTCGAGGTTGAGTGCGATTCCACGCACGCCATTATCGAATTCGATCAGTTCTCCTGATTCAACATTGCTCAAACCGTAGATGCGCGCAATGCCATCTCCGACTTGTAGGATCGTTCCCACTTCTTCCAATTCCGCTGCTGACTTTACGCCCGCTAACTGCTCACGTAAAATGGAGGAGACTTCTGCTGGATTGATATCTGCCATGATTTCGGCTGGTATTCGGTTTCTTTGACCGGTTTATAATTCCGGTTCGTAATCGTGATCTGTAATGTGACGGCGCAAGAGGTCGATTTCTCGCTTGATGCTTGCATCAATCATGCGGTTGTCCATGAGCAGTTGGAACCCACCTAACAAGGAAGGATCCACTGTTTCTTGTAACTCCACATCCCCGTCGTGCAAATGCTTGAGTGCTTTGGATACGCGCTCACGCAACGCATCGTCCATGGGAACTGCTGTTTTGACTTCCGCCAAACGCACATTCCGCATGTTTCGCACCAAACTCAATGTTTCCTGGATGATGGCGGGTAAAATCGGTTCACGACCCTTCCGCACCAAAATCTTCACAAACTCCAATGACAATTCACTGATGTTCTGATCGAAAATGCGCACCAAGATATTTTCCTTGGTACCTGCCTTGACGACAGGACTCTTCAATAGCATCAACAATTCAGGAGAATTGGAGATCGCGTCATGAAGCTGACGCACATCATTTTCCATGTGCTCAATCGCTCCCCTCTCCTCAGCTAAGCTGAAAAGGGACTTCGCATATCGTTTTGCTGCACGTGGCGTAGACATCGCTCAATCAGTTCAATGGTGATTCGTCAATGAGTCTGTTTACAAGAGCTTTTTGCTCTTCTGTAGACTCCAACTTTTCTCGCAACAAACGCTCTGCAATTTCCAAAGACAAGCCTCCGACTTCCGCCTTTAGCTCTGCAATCGCCGCTTTGCGTTCTACCGCAATCGCGTCTTTTGCTGAAGCAACCTCTTTATCAGCGGCTTCCTTCGCTTTGTTCTTTGCGTCTGCAACCATTTGATCCGCCATCTCACGAGCTTCTCGCATCATGCGATCCCGCTCTGCTCGGGCTTCCTTCATTTGGTTTTCGTTGCTCACCGACAAGTCCGCCATCTCCTGGCGCACTTTCTCGGCTTGGCTCAAAGCACCGGCAATGGACTGTTCGCGATCACTCAGGGCGCTCAAAATAGGCCCCCAAGCAAAACGACGCAGAAGAAACATCACCACAAGAAATGCGATGGATGCCCAAACTACGGTTCCAAAAGCTGGTGTCAATAACGCTCCCATGGTGCGATTATCCGAGGGCTACAAGCAAGCAGATGATGATGCCGAAAAGAGCGACACCCTCGACCAATGCTGCTGCAACAATCATGTTTGAACGCAAGTCACTGGTAGCTTCTGGCTGACGTGCCATTGCTTCCAAGGCAGAACTGCCAATGCGACCTACACCAATACCTGCACCGATTACCGCTGCACCTGCACCAAGACCTGCGAGACCTTGGCCAATTCCGATTTCAAAAAGAATGCTCAACAATTCCATAATGGTTGTTTTTTATTGTGGATGGATTTCAATTCAATGGTGTGCTGGTTCGTGGGTGGCATCGCCAAAGTAAATGGCTGCAAGCAACGTAAAAACGAAAGCTTGCAAAAATGCAACCAACAATTCCAGACCGTACATAAAGATCATAAACAAAGTAGAGAACACGCCGATTCCTGAGCCAGCGGCTAAAGCATCGCCTCCTTCTCCAAAAATGAAAATCAAACTCGTGAAGGCTAAAATAATGATGTGTCCTGCCGAAATGTTCGCTGTCAAACGAATCATTAGGACCGCTGGCTTCATCAAAATGCCGAAAACCTCAATCGGCACCAAAATGAACTTAACCGGCAACGGCACCCCAGGAGGCCAAAACAAGTGGCCCCAGTAATGTTTATTCCCATTCAAGTTGGTCAACAAAAACACCAGAGTCGCGAGTACAATGGTAATGCCCATTGTGCCCGTCACGTTGAATCCGCCAATGAATGGAACTAAGCCAAGCAAGTTGCAGAAGAAGATGAAAAAGAATACCGTCAATAAGAATGGCATGAACCGATCAGCCTTTGCTCCAATCGATGGCTTGGCAATTTCATCACGGATGAATAGAACAAGCGGCTCAACTGCATTGGCCATTCCCTTCGGGGCTTGGCCCGGATTCTTTTGATACTGTTTGGCTACGCTGATGAACATCCAAACCATCAAGGTGAGAATTACGAGCATACCAAATACCGATTTGGTGATTGAGAAATCAAACAACTCCAACTGGCTCCCTGATTTCACTGCGGTGATGACACCTGCATTCACCGGCTGACCATTCGGAAGAGCTCCGTCTGCGGCATGAAGCGTGTAAGCAACTCCCTGCGCATCTTCAAAATTTTTGTCTCCATGTCCATGTCCTTCAAAAGAACTGCTCATGAAAAAGCGAAAGCCCTCATCCCCCAAGTAGAGCAATACAGGAAGGGGAATGTGCACGTCACCAAACAAATGGATGTCGTGCGCATCAGCAATGTGGTGAATGATGTACTCGCCCGCCACAAACTCTTCCTCGTGATGTGTGTGGGCATCCGCGTGGTTAGCGCCATCCGATTCCGCGTGCGCTGCGTGATCGTGATCGTGCCCGTCATGTTGCTCACCAGCATGCGCCTCATGAACTGAATCATGGTCTTGTGCCCAAAGCCCCACATTTCCACCTGCAAAAGCAAGCATGAGAACGATTCCGAGTGATGTTAAATGGCGGCTCATTATTTTCGTATCAGCACAATTCGTCGCAAAAGTAGTCAACGATTCACCCCCTTCATTGGTCTGGAATGATTTTCTTTACTTCAAAACGTTGAA
Organism: uncultured Flavobacteriales bacterium; assembly: GCA_905479395.1. Classification (GTDB taxonomy): domain Bacteria; phylum Bacteroidota; class Bacteroidia; order Flavobacteriales_D; family Sanyastnellaceae; genus UA16. Next base: position 5,807 of record CAJQMI010000123.1, on the reverse strand, counting down.
ATCTTCAATCCGGCCTGTTTTTTGAGATTTTTTGAGCTTCAACCACTAGTAAAACAGTATTAAAAGCAAAGACTGTGAACAGTCCCAACGCAAATTGAACCCGAAATTCTCCTCCAACAACCACAAGGTAAGTGGTGACGGCAGCCAATGAGGTCAGCATTTTTATTGCCGTGGAGCCATTCACCGCGGTTACAAAGCGTATCGGCGACCGTCGCGACGCTCGATTGAGCCATCCAACTAAGCCAGCGGTGAGTAGAAAGTAAAAAGTAACAATCGCTGACCACGACCACGTGGATGCAAATTCACCGAAAAACGGCAATGTGCGCCCAACGGCATACAAAACGACATTGACCAACGCTAGATTCGTCAGAAACGACTTCATTTTGAAAGCTCTTTGATGACCAGCCAGATTGCAAATAAGGTGCCCAATACTCCCCCAATCAGTGTTCCGATCGGAGTGGATTGGATCGATTGTTGATCCCACCTTCTTCCAAGCCATACGCAAATGCCAATGCTCCCTGCCATAGAAAACGCCATGCCGGAAAACCTCAGAAACGAGGGTGACTTTCGCGGGGCAGAAGGTGGCTTATGGGCCAAACGTCAAGGTTGTAAACGAGGCCTTAATCGGATAATTATCAGACTGCAGCAGACTGACGAACACCTGACTTCGAGTCCTTGACGGCTTCGCGCTTGGCATTGGTTTGTATGTCCTTCACCTTGGAGGTCAGGTGCAAATTACCCGTAGCCTGAGCGCCGTTCTCGACTGAGAGCTGGCCGTACTGAATGTCGCCATGAACTTTGGCAGATGCCTTCAAAACGAACAATTCGTGAACGACAATTGTGCCTTCCATTTCACCTTCCGTCTCACAGTGAGCACAAGTGACAGTTCCTTTGATTTTACCTGTATTTCCGACGACGACGCGTCCTTTGGTGACCAACTCGCCTTCGAATGTTCCATCGATGCGTACGTTATTTTCGCTGCGCAACACTCCTTCGAAAGATGTGCCTTTGGCAATGCGGTTAACCACGTTCTCTGAAGTGGCTTCTGGTCTTGGTGATTTCTTGCTCGATCCGATCATGTCACAAAGGTAATTGGATTGCTCAAAAAAATCACAACTTATTCCTTATCTGTTAAGTAGACTTCCTCAAACCACTCGATATAACTGTCCATCTCCTTGTTTTTGAACAATGAAATGTAGTTTTCTGTCGTAATTGTGAAGGACCGATAACCGGATGAGTTGATCGCCTCTAGCATGCTTGTGTTGGCTTGGAAGACATCAAAATACTCGAGGCTGTAATCTTGGCGTTTGAAGTCCTTGACCAAAATAATTTGAAAATTTCGATTGATCAAATTGGCCGTGACCCGAAGGTTCTTTGATTCGTAAAACGATCCGTTGAAATCCGAAATCGTTGCCTTCAACTCCTCCACATTGCCTCTGCCCACCGGAACCAAAATTCCAAAATAATGCTCGAGGTAGGGCTTGTGTTCCCAAACCACATCTACCGCTTCTGGTTCTGAAGCATTGGCTTCATCTTTCCCCGCCCTCAGGGAGGATGGGTCAAGCGCCAGCAACAATTCGCGTGCATATTCCTCTTCTTCTGAATCTGGGCAGTTGCGAATGACGTATTGAAGCTCATTGAAATATCCGCTGCGATCCCCTCCGGTTCTCGCGCTCAAGGCGCCCGTTGATTGCGCTTTTAAAATCAGATATTTGCAGTAGTAATGATTCGACTGGTTGTATTTAATTATCTCGCCACAAGCCATTAAAACCTCTTGATATGCTTTGGCGTAATAGCGCTGCAAAAGTGCTTCGTAGGCCAATCTTTCCTCTTCACGCTTGATCTCCTCTTGGTCAACAAAATCGGGATTCTCAATCAAAATAGCCCATTCTGAGTCGGGGTATCGCTCCAAAACGAGTGCGCTCCAATATTCAGAGTTACAGGTCTCACAAAACGGACTTTGATAGTTTTCTTCAACCTCGCGCTGAAGGTAGGTGCGGTAAAGCTGGTAATACGTTGTTGGGTGGAACGCACTTTCGTCCATCCGTTCCGTTAACTCGGTCCAAGTGTCAATCGCATTTTCCAAGTCAGACAGTTTCTCCTTGTAGACCAGTCCAGCGTTGTAGTATGCTTCTGCGATCATCGCTACTGAACCATCCCGTGCAACGGAATCGCATGGAAGACCCGCCAACAACTCTTCAACTGAAGGGATTTCATCACCACCCACTTCAGACGCTTCCTCAGTATTCGTTAAATTCTCTTCACCATCTCCAAATTCATCAGAAAAGGCCGCCATCATCTTCATCGATCGGCGCCAGTGATCTTCAAGAATGCGGTCCCCCCAGAAATCTCGGAAATTTCTTCGTCCGGCAATTTTCAATTGCGCATTGTATGGCCAGAACATTCCTGCACCGTTATCGCCTGCGTTTTCAAGTTCTGCCTCAGCAGCGGCAATTGCCGCTTCACGCCTTTGCTCTGCTTCATCCTCCAATTGAAAGATGATTTCCTGAATGCGATCTTGGCGATCTTCTTCAGACAAATCACAGATTTCAAGCAAGCTGTCTTGCTCGGTGATGACCATTAAGTTGTCCACCAACTCCGTCAGGTTGTCGGCCATTGCGTCCACCTCATCGAATCGCTCGTTTTCATCCTCCATGAAAGTTCTTGCACTGTCGTAATAAGCCTGTGCATTCTCATAGTCCAACTCCTCCATATAGATGTCACCGAGCTGCAAATAACTCTTCATGCGCTGGCGTGTATTGTCCAGGTTTACCAACAGCGACTGCAACAATAAATCCACACCTTCATCTTTTCTGCGCTCCTCCAGTGCAAGGGTTGCTAAGGCGTAATAAATCTGATCCTGATAGATTTCATTCTTATCGTCCTCCAGCATGTCTTCAAGCAGCTCAATGATGGGGTCGCTGTTTCCATCCCTTCGGTCAAACGCCATGGCTTGTTTGATCTTCGAGTAAAACTCCAACTCATATGGCGTGCGAATGTCAACCACTCGGTTGTAACGCGCTATCGCATCTTCACTTTGGCCTGTGAACTCATAACACTGCGCTAAGATGAAAAGCGTGCGTGCGCTCTCTTTTTCTTTTTCAATGTGCTTCAGTGCCTTTTCCAACATCCCAATCGCCGCTTCCACATCTCCGTTTTTGAGATGAAAGTCTGCATAAACCTGATATACATAAGCCCGAACAGCGGGGTCTTCCACCCGATTAATTTGCGCTGCTTTGATCAGGGTGTTGTTGGCCCTTACACGGTCGTCCATAGCCATGTAAGTACGTGCCATCCAAGCATTGGACCACGCCTGCGCATCTGGGTAATCCAATGTCCTCACCAGGTATTGGAAAATCTCAAGTGCTTTTTCTTTTTCACCCTTGATCAGATGGGCACGAGCGATGATGTCGTAGTTGTCATCAATCCACTTGTTGAGCTCAGGACGTTTCATGTCCTTCTGGTCTCGACGAGACGGAGACATGGTGTGCTTGTCCACAACGTTGGTGCATTTTTCAATCGCACGTTCCATCAATGGATATACCTGCTGTGCAGTCGACTCATCCACTGGTGGAAAAATCGGCAAGATCTCGTCCCAATTTTCTGTGTACTCTTCAAACAGAATCACCTCGGCCTCGGCCATGGCTTCTTTTGCATAAAAGAAGCCATTGTATTTGGCGTGTGTGTTGTGAAAGGCACGATACAACAGGCCGTCTCGCGTTGTCGAACAACCTGAAACGACCAGCACAATTAGCGCCAACCCTGCAACAATCTTATGATTCATCTTATCCATCCGAATGAACTGGTTTCTCAACGCAGGTTTCTCAACGTAGAAGCCGCTAAATTATTCCAAAGTGACCGATGAATCGCTGCCTTTTTGAGGAAACAGCGAAAGTTGCCACTGGATTCAGCGATATTTGCCCTCGACCATGGGCAAGAAAAATTCATTTTGGACGCGTTGGAGCAAGCCTTATCGGCTCACGATTTTGGAGGAACAGTCGTTCAAAGAGCGCTGGCAAATTTCAATTTCCCGCTTTGGTGTGGCGCTTACAGTTGGGACCTTGATGGCGATTGTCAGCGCCGGTGTTTACGCATTGATTGCTTGGTCGCCCTTGAAGGAAATGGTCGTACCTGGATACGCTAGTGAGGACTCTCGATTGCGCGCCATTCAAGCTGAAATCATAGCAGACAGTGCGCTGCAACAACTGGCCATCCAAGATGAATACCTCCAGACCTTGGGAATACTTCTGCGCGGTGAAGCTGTTGAATCCATGGTCGAAGCGCCTGAAACAAATGAAGCCAATGGGGAAAACTCATTGACAGATTGGGGCTTAACCCAAGAAGATTTGGACCTGAGATCTCGGGTTGAAAAAGAAGACCGCTTCGCTCTACAACGAGGCCAAACAACCGGAAAAACCTTGCGCAACATACCTTTTGCGCCCATTGAAGGCTCGATTTCCTCAAAATTCGATCCCGCCCTTGGTCACTTTGGCCTTGATTTTGTCGCTCCTGAAGGATCTGTCATCCACGCCGTAGACGACGGAATTGTGGTCATCGCATCCTACACTTCTGATGGCGGTTATGTGATCAGCATCCAACATCCGGCCAATCGAATCTCCGTTTACAAGCACAATAAATCACTCCTGGTAGAAGCGGGAGACCGCGTTCAAGCAGGAGATCCTATTGCTATCCTCGGAGGGACAGGAACCCATAGCACAGGCCCGCATTCTCACTTTGAATGGTGGGTTGATGGCCAACCCCTCGATCCGGCGCAGTGGCTTCCGGAGCAACAGGAAAACGTCAGTCTTTCAGAATAATATCGAAATCGACGAGGTCCACGAAACGCTGAATGCGTTCGTCAAGCTCCACTTGTGTCAATTCAAGCAGTCGGTCCGTGCCAAACTTCTCGCACGTGAATGATGCCAACGCAGATCCGAGGACCACACCACGCTTCATGTTGTTGAACGAAATGTCGTTTGTGTGGGCTAAGTAGCCTATGAAGCCTCCTGCAAACGTGTCGCCTGCTCCCGTAGGGTCAAGCACCTCCTCCAACGGCAACGCCGGCGCAAAGAAGACCTCGTCGCTGTTGAACAACAAGGCGCCATGTTCACCCTTCTTGATGACAAGCGTGGTTGGTCCCATTTGTAGGATTTTTTGAGCTGCCTTCACCAACGAGTGTTCACCCGAAAGTTGGCGTGCCTCTTCATCGTTGATGGTCAATACGTCGATTCGTTTGATGACTTCTTTCAAAGGATCGAGCGCAATGTCCATCCAGAAATTCATCGTATCGAGAACAATCAGCTTAGGCCGAGACTCCATTTGATCCAAAACACTCGCTTGAACATTGGGGTCCAAATTGCCCAACATCACATAGTCAGCATTGCGCGCTTCCGTGGGAACTTTGGGTTGAAAGTCTGCCAAAACATTCAGCTCAGTGGCCAGCGTGTCCCGAGAATTCATGTCCAAATGGTATTTTCCAGCCCAGTAAAAACTCTTCTCACCTGGACGACGCTCCAAACCTGTTGTTCGGATGCCTCGGCTTTCCATTTCCTGCACAAATGACTCCGGAAAGTCATCCCCAATGACCGAAATAATGTGCTGTTCTTCAACGAATTGACTGGCGCTCAAGCCAATGTAGGAGGCTGCTCCTCCGACCACTTTTCCCGATGATCCAAACGGGGTTTGAATCGCATCAAACGCAACGGTTCCAACTGTAATAAGGCTCATGTTCTCTGTAAATGTGGCACAAATGTACCGCAACGAAAATGGTTCATTTCAAACTCATGAAGCTTTTGAGTCTTACCGCC
>CAJQMI010000122.1 GCA_905479395.1 uncultured Flavobacteriales bacterium | reverse complement strand
CAATTCGACCAAATCTGCTCCTATGCTGATGGCGACGAGATCCAGTTCCTCATAGATTCCGCTTTCAGGCAAATCCATCAGGTGGGCGAGCGATTGCAGTAATTTGAACGCTACGCCACATCCCGAAAGTTCCTTGAAGGGGTATGGACAGTCGGCTCTTTTGGGGTTGAGCACAGCATACGCAGCAGGCAAACGATTTTCAGGCAAATGGTGATCGCAAATGATGACATCAATGCCTCGATCGGCAGCGTCGGCCAGAGGTTCAAAATCCTTGGTCCCGCAATCCAGCGTAATCATCAAAGAAAATCGATTTTCTGATGCATAACGAATCCCTTCCATGCTCACGCCGTAGCCCTCATCATAACGGTGTGGAATATATGTTTCGACCTGTCCGCCAACCCCTTCGAGGTAACTGGCGACCATGGCGACGGAGGTCGTGCCATCCACATCATAATCTCCGTAGATCAAAATGCGTTCCTCGTCTTCGATTGCCTGGTGGAGCCGGTTGACTGCCTCCAACATATCCTTCATTAACATGGAGTGATGCATGGCGGACAGTGCTGGATTGAGAAAGCCTAGAACCTCTTCGGGTTCTTTCAATCCCCTTTGAATCAAGAGAGAAGCAACCAAAGGAGTGAGTCCTGCGTTTTCCATCAGGTGACGAACTTCCTGAGGGTCAGGTTGCGGTTTTACCACCCAAGAGCTATCGTTCAATTGTTGAGCTGCGGTCATTATGAAAGGGCTGTAAATGCCGTTTTTTTATCTTCTCTCCGCTATCTCTCCATCGATTCGAAGGAAAAGGTCGAAGGGTAATTGTGTTCAACTTATCTTGCACTGCCTAATTTAGGACAATGAATTTGCAAATGCTCAGTCAAAATCCATTTACGAAAATGAAATCCTTAAAGTTCACTTTTGCTTCAGCCTTGCTCTTAATGCTCGCTATTGGCAGCGGTTGTTTGAATGACGACAACTTGATTCCGGAAAATTGTTATGACGGAATCTTGAATAATGGCGAAGAATTGGTCGATTGTGGCGGATCCATTTGTCCAGCATGTGACCCATGTGAAAACGGTCAATATGACGCTTTGCTCGGAGAGACATGGGTCGATTGCGGCGGAGAGTGTGGACCTTGCGACCCGAATTTCAATGGGGTGCAAGACCCTGGTGAATCAGGCATCGATTGTGGTGGTGATACAGGAGTCGCTTGCGGTGAATTGTGCGGAGACGGTTTGTTGAACGGCAATGAACAAGCAGTGGATTGCGGCGGGTCTGATTGTGAACCATGTCCTACGTGTTGCGACGGAATGATGAATGGCGATGAAGTTGCGGTGGATTGTGGCGGTAACTATGAGTCAAACATTTACATCGCTTGTGAGAATCCAAGCATCGTTTGCGGTCCTTGCCCTGATGGCGTGAATTGTGGCAACGGTCTCATGGATGGTGACGAGCTTTACATCGACTGTGGGGGTGATTATTGCCCAGAATGTGAGACCGTTTTGACATGGAAGGCGAATGGTACGACGCTCGTTGGCGAAACGGGATTGTCTGCAGACCTCGATGGTACAACCATCACGTTGACTGGATTAACGTTGACAGGAGCTGGCTTGGCTTTGGTCATGGAAGTTCCTCTCGCAGGTTGGATTCCGGGATCGCAGGTCCAATGCACAGCAGCCACGGGCTCATCATGCTCATACGCTGATCCATCTGCCAATGCCTACAGCACCAGTTTTGGTGGCGGTGTGACAGTGAACATAGCATACGTGGATGCCGTTTCAGGAGGCTTCATTGTGGGCACGTTCATGGGTTCTGTATTGGGCATGTCAGGCGAGAGCATGAACATCGCTCAAGGAGCGTTCCAGATGCAAATCAATTGATTGGTTGACCCCAATCAATTTCACAGACGGTTTAGTCGTTTGAACGGATAAGTTCAAATAAGGCGTCCAAATTGGGGGCCAGGACAACTTCAATTCTTCGGTTTCGAGCCTTGTCATCTGCGTCTAGCGGATGGTACTCGCTTCGACCTGAAGCGGTCAATACCTCGGGGTCCACTCCTGAAGACTTGAGGATTTCAATGACTGCAGTGGATCGCAAGACACTTAGCTCCCAGTTATTCCGTGGAATAGCAGCGGACCGCAATTGATCTGAATCGGTATGTCCTTCAACGATGATTTCCAAATTCGATTGCTGGCTGATTACGGCTGCCAAATCTTGCAAGGCCTGCTTGCCGTTTGCATTGATTGCTGTGCTTCCTGATGGGAAGAGCAATTGTGCTTCCAAACTGACGTAGACTTTGCCATCGCGTTGCTCAACCGTTAGGCCTTTATCTGCGAACCCAAGGAGGGCTTCTGCGAGTTGACTCCGAAGCGCTTCGGCAGCAGCATCCCGCGCGGCTAGGAGTCCTTCTAGCTCGGCTATGCGCTGTGAACGTTCGCTCAGTTCTTTTTCGCGCAATTCAAGATTGGCACGTAATTCATTCAATGCGTCCTCTTGTTGCTGAAGCTCTGTTCGAGAACTGCTCAAATCTGAAAGTAAGGCTCGGTTTTCCTCATTGATTGCCGCCATGCGCGACGAACTCTCAGAATTGAGTACATCATTCAACTCTTCTAGTCGTGCGATTTCGGCCAAACCTTGGCGCAAGGCACGTCCAATTCTCGTTGTATCTGCACTCAAGGTGCGTTGGCTTTCTTCCAATACGGCGATTCGACCGGTCATTTCGCGCCGTTCAATTTCCCCATCTTGTCCGTCGAGTGTGAGTTTTCGATTTTCATTTTGAACTTCGTCGAAGTCAGATTGCAATTCGTCGAATTGCTTCAAAGTAACACAACCGTTCAATAGGAAAAAACATAAAAACAGCGTCGTCGAGTAGAATGTGGCTTTCATCGGAGTTGTATCGGGAATAGCCTCTAAACCTCGGTCTTTGGAGACTTGGTTTTATGGCCAGAGCAAATATTTTTGAAACATCTTTCGTTGATAAAGTGTTTCTTGGACACTACATTTGGATACAACGATTGAGCAATGAGCATACTGATTCGCAACGCAACTTCTTGGATTGACAAAACACTCGGATGGTTTTTCACCAATGGCAATAAAGTCGGACACGATCAATTTGACTCATTCGTCGAACGTGACTAAAAGCATTGTGGGAATTGCTTTCCCAAACCAACGTCACGCTTGCGTAGGTAGGCAAACATTTTGAGGCTCGGTGAAGAAACGAAGCGCCTCGAAACCACCTTCTCTTCCAACCCCGCTAGATTTTACGCCCCCGAATGGCGTCCTCAAATCGCGGACCAACCAGCAATTGATCCAAGCGATTCCACTATCTACTGCAGCGGCTGTGCGATGAGCTTTTGAGAGGTCCTGGGTCCAAATCGTGGCAGCTAGCCCGTATTGTGAATCATTTGCCAATTCAATGGCTTGCTTCTCGTTGCTGAACCTTTGCAAGGTGATCACAGGCCCAAACACTTCTTCTTGATTGATTTCACAGGATGGACCAAGGCCTTCAATGATGGTGGGTTGAATGAAGAATCCATTGTTGCATCGTGTGTTTGGGGGAGATGCGACAGTACCGCCACAAAGAATCTCACCCCCAGCTTTAATGGCCGCATCGATGTTTGATAGAATTTTATCTCGGTGGGCTCGGGATACCACAGCGCCCATTTTTGTTCCTTGTTCGGCAGGGTCTCCGACGCGCATTCGCGCCACTTTTTCGACAAGGGCCGTTTTGAAACGATCGTACAAGGAGTCTTCGATGAGAATGCGCGATGAACACAAGCAAATTTGTCCTTGATTCGCGAATGACGATCGAATGGTCGTAGCCAGCGCTTTATCAAAGTCACAATCGGCAAAAACAATGGCAGGATTCTTACCGCCAAGTTCCAAACTTAACTTTTTAAACTGTGGAGCAGTGGTTCGAGCGATATGGGCTCCGGTAGACGTGCCTCCAGTGAATGAAATTGCTTTTATTTGAGGGTGCTCCACAATGGCCTGGCCTGCTTCTGCACCCAAACCATGAATCACGTTGAAAACACCTTTTGGAATGCCTGCTTCTTCGGCCCACTGGGAGAGCATAAATGCCGAGAATGGTGTGATTTCCGAGGGTTTGGCGATCACACAATTTCCAGCGGCAAGGGCAGGGGCGATCTTCCAGGTAAAGAGGTAAAGCGGAAGGTTCCAGGGTGAAATGCAGCCAACAATGCCAATGGGTTTCCGATGCGTATAATGAATGTGCGATGCATCTGCAGGAATATGAGCCTCGGATGCAAAGTGTTCAATGGCACCTGCGAAGAATTCAAGGTTTTGTTGTGCACGAGGGATGTCAACAGCCTTCGCCAGAGAAATTGGTTTTCCATTGTCCTTGGATTCAGCATGAACCAATGCTTCGGCATGTTCGGCAACCTTTGCAGCCCAGCGACGAAGGCACGCTGCACGCTCTTCAAATGCGAGGGTTGACCATTGAGGGAAAGCCTTGACTGCTGCTGCCACTGCCAAGTTCACATCTGCTGCATTTGACCGTGGAATTTGGCTGTAAACCTCGCCAGTAGCGGGTTCAATGTTGTCCAGCCACTCTCCACTTACAGCCCCTCGAAGTTCTCCACCAATTAGATTTTGCAATTGCTCCATGCCTCCAAGATAATTAGAGTGTGTCGATTGCATACAAATTCAGAAAATCCTTTTTATCTTTGCGCACGCTTTGACCGCGGTCATTGTCGTCAATTCCCCGATGGTGTAATGGTAACACACCGGCTTTTGGTGCCGTTTTTCAAGGTTCGAGTCCTTGTCGGGGAACGTTTAGATTGAAAATCCTTGGGACATGTCCCAGGGATTTTTTCATTTTCGGCCACCTTGTTTTAGACGGATTGGAATGCTGTTCATTCTCCGTTGTTGAGAAGGTCAATCTGCTCTTGCATCGCACCGATGGTGCTCTGAAGGGAGTCTACGGCATTCAACAAATCATTGATCATCGCAGCCACTTCGATTCCTCCAACGCTGAGTTCACCACCAATGGTTGTGCTGCCTGCAATGGTTGCATTGCCGTCCTCGCTAATGGTGAAGGCATCGGAACGGGCGGTGTTGTCGCTCCCGTTTCCAACCACGAACAACAGGTTGGCCTGTTCTGTGGTGTTGAATTGACCAAATACAGCGCTGTTCTCCTGATCGGCAATGACCCCGAAACCGCTGGCGAATGCGTTGGAGGCCGAAGCCAAAGATGCTCGGCCGATGGCTCGGCTGTACAACCCACTTGCAGTGCTTTCAAATCCTCCAGCGTGGCTTGCGTATCCGGTCGCAGCGCATCCAAACCCTTCAACATGGGCAACGTCTCCGGAGGCAACACTGGCTTGTCCTTCCGCGTGTGCGGAGTTGCCACTTGCGTTGTTTTGTCGGCCTTCTGCATGCGAGTATAAGCCGGAAGCTGTCGTAAGGTAGCCTTGTGCGTGCGCTGCGGTGCTCTCCGCACTGGTTCCATACCCTTCGGAGTGACTGTAATTGGAAGTTGCTTCTGTATTGTAGCCTTCAGCGTGTGCTGTGAGGCCTTGAGCGGAACTCAACATGCCTTCTGCATGTGATGCTGTTCCGCTCGCTGTGGTGCCTTCTCCTTCTGCGCTTGAACACGTAGCACTCGCCACGGTAAGTCGGTTTTGCGCATTGCTGTAGGCTCCACTTGCCGTAACATTCGTGCCGGAGGCATGGGCATAAAGTCCGGTTGCTGATACAGCAAACCCTTGAGCGAAACGGCTCAAGATTCGAGCAGAGCCATTCATCCATGTGTATGTGGCTCCGGCAATGAGGCTATCTTGTATGCTTGTGAGTCCGAGTGAATCTCTTGCTGCTGCGACAGAAGTTGCACTGGTACCTCCGTATGCGATGGGGATGACTCCATCCACATTGAAGTTGGCCCCGTAATATGGCAAAAACACGAGTAAATCGTTGACTTCGATTGTGCCATTGTTATCGCTATCGGGGTTATACGGGAAGCCACCGGTATCGTCGCTTTGGGCGAAGGTTAGATTCACAATTGCGCCAATGGCGATGACGAAATGGACAAGAACAAGTCGATGAGTGGGAAGCATTCCATTGATTTTGCAAGCAAGTTACACGTCAAAACTATTGAAGTGGCTAAAGACGAGAACGGGGGGCTTGAAAGATTACCTCGAAACAACCCAACGGATCGTCTCCACAGCACTGGCTGATTCAATCCTGACGAGATAACATCCAGGGATCAAGGCGCTTGCATTCATTGGAATCAATGCTGAAGCATTGCTTTCACTCTCTGCAATTGTGATGGATGGCATTGCCTCCTTTCCAGCAAGGTTGAACACTCGAATCACGGTCTTTTCGGACTCCCAGCGCTCGAGTTTCAAAGTGGAAGTTGATTCCGTTGGATTTGGCGCAATGGAGCTTGTTTTTCTAGAATGAGAAGCAGGGGTATTTAGCTGGAGCTGTGCCCCGGAAAATTCCTCTGACGTTTGCGATTCGGACGTCAACCCAAACGGGCTATCAAGCACACCTTCCGTTCCATCACAATTTTCTCCCGCAAACGATAATGTTTGGGTAAAGGTGGTTGCATTTCCGCTGCAATCGGAGGCTTCGTAGGTGCGTTCAATTTCGAATGGATCGAGGTTGCCAGCATTGGGATTGCCGCTTACAACAGCTTCTGTGAATGAAATTTCCAATGCTCCACCACAGTTGTCCTCCTCGAACGAACAGGGTTCAGGGAAGGCCACTCCAATGTTAGGCTCAAAGCATAAACTCACAGTGTTTTCGCAAGAGGACTCCATGTTTGGCGCCGTCGTGTCTTCGGCATAGGTGAACTGAACCGCTTCTGTGTACTCTCCGGAATTTGGGTTGAGTGCATTGTAAAACTCAGCGGTGAATTCTGATCCACATGGAACGTCTACGATGATGTCTGTGCCCAAATCGACAACAAGATCCCCAGACATTCCCATGACTGATTGGCCGAGGATGGCTCCCTCCCAGGCAAACCATCCGCCCAGCCCGTATTCGCAGTTCACACCATTGCCACCTTCACCAAGTTGAAATCGCTTGCTCTCTTCATATGGCATGTGCGATAACTGCAACCAAGATCCTTCATAGCCTCCGCCTCCAATGAGGTATGATTGGGTGTTGTCCAAGCGATAGGTCACCCAGTTTGCTGTGTCAGCAACACAGCCAAATGAAGTCACGAAATCATGATCAGGATTTTCTGCAAGCCAATCGTTCCCCAATTGCGCATCTTCCAGTACCAGGTGCAAATTCCATTTGAGGTTGGGATTTTCAGCATCCGAAACCTGCCCAGTTACCCTCGCAATCCCATTTGAATAGCGGGTGACGATCAAAGGGAATGATTCAACGAAATAATCAGAATTGGCAAGGCCAAGTTGTTCGGCCAAACCAAACAAGCGAATTGCACCATCGGGACCTGCGCCTTCTGAAGTGCTGGCAAGATTGAGTTGGTAGCTTTCGATTTGCTCAGCAAACAAATAACCAGTTTCTAAGGTGTCGCCTGTAGAAGGGTCAATTGCAAAGATTTCGCTGTTGGGCCCGGATGAAAAATCAGAGAGACAGGCCACCGTATCTGGTTCAAAGTCAAACAGAAACACAGGCGCACAATTGACACATCCTTGAAGATTCCCGCTGCAGTCATAATCGGGCTGCGGATATTCGCAAGTCACAGGGGTTGAAAGCGTTGCTTCGGGATCGAAATTACACGCTGTAAAATCCGTACAACCCGCGCAGCTTTCAAAGTCGCACGAGGCTTCGTCGGGCACAATGGCTTGAATGTCATAATTGCAGGCCAGCGGGGCGGTGCAACCGGCGCATGAAAAATATTCACAAGACGCGTCTGGGTAGATCGCTAATGAGTCATAATTGCAAGCAAACTCATTCATGCAACCGATGCAAGAGAGGTACTCACAAGAGCCATCGTCATCTGTGGCTGCTTCATCATAATTGCATGCAAAAGGGTTCGTGCATCCGTCATTGACCAATTCACCTGATGCGAAACCAGTGCTGGCGACAACCAACACTGACCAAAGCAGGCAAAATAGGCTTCCGAATTCGTTCCGGTTGGCTTTATAATTCATTGATGCAAGTATGCAAAATGACCCAAAGAATCATTTGGAACTAAACTCGGGTTTTTCTGACTGAAAAACAAGCCGAAACACTTAATTTATAGGACAAAGGTGTAAATAAAAACCTTGTATGTGCATTACCCGACTACAATGTTGATGATTCGCCCTGGGACAACAATGACTTTACGGATGGTTTTGCCTTCGATTTGCGCTGCTGTTTTTTCGTGTCCAAGGGCGGCAGTCTCGACTTCTTTTGCATTCATTCTAGCATCTAGTTCCAGTTGAAAACGCACTTTTCCATTGAAGGAAACGGGGTAGGTAACTCTATCAGCAGTCAGCCATTTTTCCTCGCTTTCAGGCCATGCTGCATCCATGACACTTCCCGCACCGTCGCTGATTCGCCATAACTCTTCTGCGAGATGCGGAGCCACCGGACTGAGCAAGATCGCCAGGGGTTGGAGCAAGCCTTTCTGATGGCCTTTGGAATCGAGCAACTCGTTGACGCCAATCATGAGCGCGCTGATGACGGTGTTAAACGCATGTCGATTCAGATCATCGGTTACCTTTTTGATGGTTTTGTGCAATATCCGCAGGCTCGCATCACTTGGCGCACCTTCTTCGGCTTGGGCAAATAAGCGATGTGATTTGCGCAAAAAGTTGTGGACCCCACTGATGCCTTGCGTGTCCCATGGTTTGTGTTGTGTCAGTGGACCTAGGAACATCTCATAGCATCGAAGGGTGTCCGCGCCATAACGTTCTACCAAATCGTCTGGCGTTTGAACGTTGAACTTTGATTTGGACATTTTTTCAACTTCGAAACCGCAGGAATAGGTTCCATCTTCGCCAACGATGAATTCAGCCTCTGCATATTCTGCGCGCCAATTTTTAAATGCATCCATGTCCAACTTGTCGTTTTCGACGAAGTTTATGTCCACATGCAACCGCTGTGTTTGGTATTCCTTCCTGCGCTCAAAGGTTACGAATTGCTGAGTTCCTTGAACACGGTAGACAAAGCTGGACCGGCCCAAAATCATGCCTTGATTGATCATTTGCTTGAACGGTTCGTGGAAGCCAATCCACCCTTGATCAAACAAAAACTTGGTCCAGAACCGCGAATACAGGAGGTGCCCTGTTGTGTGCTCTGCGCCGCCAATGTACAAGTCTACCTGTCCCCAATAATCGGATTTCTCGCGGCTGCAAAAGATCTCCTCATTGTGCGGATCCATGTACCTGAGGAAGTACCAACTTGATCCTGCCCAACCTGGCATGGTGTTGAACTCCATGCGGTCACCTTCGAATACATTCCAATCCTCTTTTCGCGCTCGAGCGAGGGGTGGCTCGCCATCTTCTGTTGGCAAGTATGCATCGACTTCTGGGAGAGTCACTTGCGCACTTTTAACGAGCCGAGGGATTTCATTTTCGTAACAAATCGGGAATGGTTCGCCCCAATAACGCTGGCGACTGAAAACAGCATCGCGCAGTCGGTAATTGATTTGCTTCGATCCAACGCCTGCAGATTCCAACAGCGATATTCCTGCCGGGATGCCCTTGCTTCCTGTGAGTCCGTTCAGTGCCTCAGAGTTGCAAAGTGTTGCTGTTTTGTCCGTGAAAACAGCTTCGTCACTGTTTTTTCCTTTAAAAATGGCCGGAATTTCAAGACCGAAGGTTTTGGCAAACTTCCAATCCCTCTCATCACCTGCTGGCACAGCCATGATTGCGCCTGTTCCATAACCAGCAAGAACGTAGTCCGCAATCCAAATGGGCAATTTCTTGCCTGTCATTGGATGAACGGCAAAGGCTCCGGTATCACAACCCGAGACAGTTTGATCCCCAGCTCCCTGGCGTTCTCTTTCAGACTTGAGGGAAGCGGCTTGCTGATATTGCTCGATGGAATTTTTCTGGGTGAACGTCGTGATTTCAGATACCAGGGGATGTTCAGGCGCCAAAACCATGAAGCTCACGCCATAAATGGTGTCAGGTCGTGTGGTGAAAACGTCCAGTTGATGGTCTGTTTCAGCTACGCTGAATTGCACTTCGGCGCCTTGGCTTTGTCCAATCCAGTTTCGCTGAGCTTCCTTGATGCTGTCGGTCCAGTCCAGATCATTCAAGTCATCCAATAGCCGTTTGGCATATGCTGAAATGCGCATGATCCATTGCCGCATTCTTTTGCGTTGAACGGGATGCCCTCCTCGCTCGCTCAACCCGTCTTTGACCTCATCATTCGCCAACACAGTTCCAAGAGCAG
>CAJQMI010000121.1 GCA_905479395.1 uncultured Flavobacteriales bacterium | reverse complement strand
CGACGGCAGCGACGACGACGGCAGCAGCGACGACGACAGCAGCGACGACGACGGAAGCGACGACGACGGAAGCGATGACGCAGACACATACGACGGTCCGTCGGAAGCGATCACAATCGGAAATGGTGCCAACGGGTCGGTTTCAACCATTGAAAGCAACAGCAAAGCAAAAGTTAGAATCTACCCGAACCCGGTGCAGGAATTGCTCCAAATCGAAGGGATAGAGGGTCGAACACAGCTTCGTCTGGTTGACATCAGTGGTAGAACAATCTGGGATGCACAAACCGCTCAAAACACCTTGAGTTTGAACGTGTCGCAATTCAAACCTGGCAACTACATCCTGCTCATTCAGCAAGACGCCATGGAGCCTGAGCGTGCTTCATTGATCATTCAATAAAACTTGGCCCGGGCGCTCCTCGCAGCCTCTAGGCCTCGCGGCAACTAGCGGATTACGCGCATGTTCATGATCACATCCTCTACAGGACGGTCTCCACGAGCTGTCTTCACTGCTGCAATGGAGTCGATGATATCCATGCCTGCCACTACGTAGCCAAAAACGGTGTAATCCATGTCCAAGAAAGGAGTCCCTCCCAACGCGGCATACTGTTCAAGTTGTTCCTCTGTGTATTCGAATTCCGGATTTTTAGACTGAATGCGCCGTTGCGTTTTTCGCATCTGCGACGTGCCCTGTGGCTTCCCTTGAACGAGGTAAAATTGGCTTCCAGAGGATTTTTTATTTGGATTTACATTGTCACCCTGACGTGCGGCGGACAGCGCTCCTTTCGTGTGCAAATGGTCACTGCGAATTTCTGAATCGAGGGTATAACCCGGACCGCCAGACCCCAATCGCTTTCCAGGTTTTGCTCCTCTGCTCCCGGGATCTCCTCCTTGCACCATGAAGCCTTTGATGACGCGATGAAACAGGAGCCCATCGTAAAAACCTTCGTCCACCAATTTCACAAAGTTATCGCGGTGACCCGGGGTTGAATCACTGAGTTCCAAAATCAATTCGCCCAACGACGTTTCAATAAGCACGCGCTGAGGTCCTTGGTCGGCGAGTGGCTCAGAACTGCTGCACGCCCACAACAGAGCAGGTGCTGCAACAACGAACAGGTAGGAGAAAAATTTCGATCGTGTAAGGTGCGTCATCATGATTTTGGTTGCTTCGAGTTGTGTCGTTCAAAGTTATTCCTCGGAATAGGATTTAAAAAGACTGGCGTCTAGAATTATACCTCAAGCAAGGCTTCAAGCTTTTTTGACAAACTCAGACTTGAGTCCCATGGCGCCGAAACCATCGATTTTGCAGGCGATGTTGTGCTCGCCATCCACGATGCGAATGTTCTTGACTTTGGTGCCTGCTTTCACTGGCTTGGGCGCTCCCTTCACCGGCAAATCCTTCACGACAACCACGCTGTCACCGTTCTCAAGAATCTTTCCATTCACATCCTTCACAGCGTCTTGGTCAGCTTCCATTGCTGCGTCCGAAGCCGCTTCTTCTTGATTCCAAGCGTGGCCACATTCTGGACAGTTCAAAAGCGTGCCATCATGATAAGAAAAAGCAGATTGACATTCGGGACAGGGAGGAAATTCTGACATGGAGGAGATTCTTCCCTCAAAGTAAGGCAAATTCAACCCCAATATTCAGCCGCAATGCGAAAGGTGTGGCAATGCGCCTCAACGATGTTCCAAATTTCAGGAGAATACCCTCCTCCCATGGCACACACGACTGGAACCTCGTTTCGATGGCAAGCATCAAACACCAATCGATCACGCTCGCGGCAGCCTGCCTCTGTGACACCGAGGCGTCCTAACTTATCGGTCTCGAGTATGTCAACTCCGCATTGGTACAAAACAAGATCCGGCTCAGTTTGATCCATGATTCGCGGCAAATGCTCCCGCAACAATTTCAGGTAAGTCCGGTCATCTGTGCCATCGTCGAGCGGAACATCAAGGTCGCTCAATTCCTTGTGCATGGGATAATTGCTCGCACCGTGCATGGAGAAAGTAAAGACCTCCGAGCGACCCTCAAAAATTTTCGCAGTTCCGTTTCCTTGATGCACATCCAAGTCCACCACCAAGGCGCGCTGAATGGCCCCCTCATCAATCAAAACCTGCGCTGCTAGCGCCATGTCATTGAGCAAACAGAATCCCTCACCGCGATCTGCGTATGCATGATGCGTGCCTCCTGCTACGTTCAATGCCACGCCGTCCTGAAGCGCATATCGCGCACACTGAAGTGTTCCGCCCATGATCAACACCTCGCGTTCAATCAACGCATTGGAATGAGGGAAACCTGTTCTTCTCTCCTCTTGTCGGCTCAACTCCAATCCTTTCAATCGCCGCCAATATTCCGCGTCATGCACCGTCAAAATCTGCGCTTCACTGAGCGGTTCAGGGGAGAAGAACGCACTTGCCTCCACAGTGCCCTCATGCGCCAGCTGTTCGGGAACCAACTGGTACTTCTCCATCGGAAACCGGTGACTTTCCGGCAGCGGGTGGGCATACTGTTCATTCCAAGCGACACGAATCA
Source organism: uncultured Flavobacteriales bacterium (assembly GCA_905479395.1). Classification (GTDB taxonomy): domain Bacteria; phylum Bacteroidota; class Bacteroidia; order Flavobacteriales_D; family Sanyastnellaceae; genus UA16. The sequence continues at coordinate 3,139 of CAJQMI010000121.1, read as the reverse complement.
TGCGTTTGCAACCTCATCAATCAGGCAAAAGTTCTGAAGACATTTGCTTCTGCTTGACGAGTCCAACGCACATTGAACCATTACAGCGTTCCGCTGTTTAATGGGTATGTCATTCTACACACTGCTCTTCATCATGGCCACTTCCATATTCAACCCACTGCTTGAATTCAACTTCGAAGCTGAGGGAAATGCAACCAAAACTTGGACCATTCAAAACGACAATGTCATGGGTGGAGTCTCCGAAGGCAACGTTCAATGGCAAGAAGATGGTTTTCGCTGGTTTGGTCACACGCGGCTCGAAAACAACGGAGGATTTAGCTCCATCCGCAGCCCTTGGAAATCCTTTGATCTCACGGAATTCGAGGCGGTGCGCATCCGATGCAAAGGAACAGGAGGTCCATTCAGAATTGTTTTTGACACCCAGCGTGCATGGTACCTGCCCAACGCACAGACCAATTTCGACGTGAGCGAAGAGTGGAGTGATGTGGTCATCCCATTGAAAAAGTTCGTCTGGGAAGAACCCCGACGAGGCACCATTGGAAAGGTCAATCCCGCCACAGAGCTCAGCGAGGTCATCCGATTTGGCCTCATGAAATACGACGGCACGGCGCAGCCATTTGAGCTAGAGGTGGCATCCGTGTCGTTTGAGTGAAGCTTGAGCCGTCCGACTCAGAAATCCGCCCGATAAAAGAAGATTGGTAGGAAGCCCAATTGGTATTCTTCTCGCACTGAGCTGTAATCCGCTTCGTTGATGTCCATTTCATCCGGAGCGTAGGTGAGCTTCAGGATGTTCTCCGTATTCAAAATGTTTACGAAATCGATGCCCAACTCGTGGGTCCATTCCGGACAGTTCCACGTGAGGTTGGTCTTGAGATCGAGGCGGAAATAATCGTCAAACTGCTCAGTGTTGCGATCTGCATCCACGTAAATGATCTCGCGCTGAATTTGGGAGGCGTCTTCGTCAACAGGTCCATACCAGCGGCCGCCAGCCATGGTTGCTTTGAGGCCCGTGACGAGAGCAAACGTCTGAGACAAACGCCACTCCTTGCTCGCCAAGAAATTCCACGCGTACTTCCCGTTGAAGTCCGTATTTCGGCTGACACCATCTGCCCCTTTGTACTGAGCATCGAATACACTCGCCGTGAACAACACGAACCATCCTTCTCGGAACGCGCGACTCAAGGTCATCTCCACTCCCACGTTTCTTCCTGTGCCATTGTTCACAAGCGTGTCAGGGAACAAACGAGAAAATCCACCGCCGGCATTGATCAAAGAGTAGCTGCCATTGCTAGCCCCCCATTCCGTATTCAAGTCAGCAACGGGAATGTCAAAAAGATGTTGATGATAAGCTTCTAGCTTCAGCGTCCATAGGTCGGTCAATCGCTGCGTCATCCCAATGACATTGTGCACACTGCGCGTGAATCCCAAATTCTGATTGGGCATGTTCAGTGGTCCAGAGGACGATGCATTGGTCGCCGATGCGTAGAGGTAAGACGATTGGAGTTGGCTGTGCAATCCTGACCCTGCAGACCATACCGTTCCGCCTTTTGAAATCCATTGCAGTCCCAACCTTGGCTCAAACCATGAGGCTGCGCCGCTGCGCGTGTCCATCATAGCGTGCACCCCAGCAGTCCATGTAAGCGCATCGTTCGGACGGCGCTTCAATTGAACAAAAGGTTGAATCAAAGCGCTGTTCATTTCGGCATCCCAGCGTCGGTTCCAATCGCCCAGCGAATCGGGGCCGATCGAATCCGGAACCGAGATAAAGGAACGCATGCTGTCTTGGAAGGACCACATCATCGCGTCGGCGTTTACCCCAAAGCGAAGGGTTGCTGTGCCTTTGTCCGTTGCGAGTTTTCGATTCGCATGAACGGCAAGGGCTACCCGATCCTTGACAAAGCCGTAAGACATCAGCGGGCTCGTGTTTACATTTTGATAGAGATCATCGACCAAGTCACGCGTGACGTAATCATGGTCGCTGTCCTGCTGGTCGCGGCTTACGGCCAGCGTGGACTTGATGTACATGTTGTTGTTGATCGGTTGGGTCTGGGTCACCCCCACCATGCCCATGCCCGTGCGGAAATATTGATCGCGGTCGTTGTCCCCGTATATATTGCGTTCTGGAGCCACTTGATCGGAAATCAAAATATCGACACTGCTGTTTCCGCCAATGCCCCAAAACGAGAGCGATCCGCCACCCTTGGTTGGAGTGAACAGTTTGAAGCTTCCGTCCTGGTATTTGGGTACGGCACTGGTGCCAATGTCAATGCCAACAGCAGAGAAAATGGAAGCTGTAGAATACCTGTAATTCACCAGAAGACTCGAACGTTTCTCGCGGTTCAAAGGACCTTCTGCAAGAACCTCTGTGCCGAGAAAGCCCAGCTGAGCGCTTCCGTGCCAATGATCTTGGTTTCCATTTCGCAATTTCAAGTCGAACACCGCCGCGGTGCTATTTCCAAATTCTGCTGGGAAGGCTGCGGTAAAAAAATCGGAGTTGGCAAGCGTCTTGTTGTTAACGATGGCCACAGGCCCTCCTCCCGTGCCGGGAACAGAAAAGTGGTTGGGATTGGGCAAGTCAACGCCCTCAATGCGCCATAAAACTCCGCTTGGGCTGTTGCCACGGACCACAATATCGTTTCGGCTGTCATCGGCACCTTGAACACCTGCAAAGTTGCTGGCCATTCGGGCAGGATCGCCCCGTGATCCTGCATACCGATCTGTTTCTTCCACCGTGAATGCACGGGCGCTCACAGTTGCCATTTCATTCATGACCTCCCCCGATTGGGTGGCTGTGACTTCGGCGGCCTCAATTGCAACAACACTTTCACTCATTTGCACTTCAAGGACCACTGGTCGACCACTTGTCACAACGATACCATCGAGCGTTCGTGATTCGTAGCCCATGAAACTGACAGTCAAAACGTGGCGTCCTATGGGCACTTCCGAAAACGAAAAGCGGCCATCCATATCCGTTGAAGTCATCAGGCCATCCACCGTGCTGATTGACACATAAGCACTTGGCAGAGGATACTTGAATTCTGCATCCAAAACGGTACCTGTAATCGTTGCATTTTGAGTAAAGCCGATGCTCGCGAGCAGGCAAAAGAAGACGGACATCGCCACGTCTTTGAGGCGAAAT
>CAJQMI010000120.1 GCA_905479395.1 uncultured Flavobacteriales bacterium | reverse complement strand
CACAACGATGAGGCAAATTGGTCTGAACTCCATTCGTAACTTGGCGCTCCAGGATTGGCCGAGACCAGCGCGCTGTCGCCGTTGCAAAGTGAAAGATTCGAGGCCAAACCAGCATCAAAAACAGGGGCGTAGTCGATGGAAACAGTGTCTCGCTCAACACAAAGCCCCACAGTCACCTCCGAGATGATGGTGGCGTCCATGTTGGTCACGTTCCAGGAGCTGCCATTCCCGACACTTACTCCGTTTTCCCACCAGGTGGTTTCATCTGCAGCGTATCCGCTGGTTAAATTCAGCACTTCCCCATCGCAAATGACCACATCAGCTCCTAAGTCCACGCCAGAATTTGCCGATGGTTGCACGATGATGTCATCTTCAAAGAGGCAGCCATCAAGTGACATGCTCACGGTGTAGCTGCCGGCAGCATCGATCCAAAGTTCGTTTGTGTTCTCCCCGTTTTGCCATGCATATGCATCAGCTCCCATTTGAGCCGCGAGCAAAAGACTGTCGTTGAGGCATAAAACCTGAGGCGTGACAATTTCTGAATTGAACAACGGAACATGCACCACCTCGACTGTATCTCTTTCAACGCAGAGGCCAATTTCAATTTCTACAACGACAGTTTCGGTCGATCCGGTAACTGTGGTTCCGAGTGCATTGATGCCTTCTGCACTTCCTCCGCTGATCCAAAGGGTGTTCTCGGCTGCATAATTGCTGATGAGCGTTTCGCTGTCATCGGCGCACAGCAGGATGTCCGCACCCAAGTCAATCCCTTGGTTTTCTGAATCCAAGACGTCGAATTCATAAGAAAACAGGCATTGATCTGTGGTGATTTCGACAGCATAGTTGCCTGGGCTCGAGACCGTCACATTGTTATTGTTTGTGCCGTTGTTCCAGTTCCATTGAACGTTGCTTCCTGTCCATCCTGCGTCGAGTGCAGGGACATTTGCTGTTTCATTCAGACAAAGCACCAAGGGGTTTTCGTCGAAAGCGACACTGTAGGTGGGGTGCATCGAAACACTGATGGTGTCACTGAGTGAGCAGCCCAAGCCGTTCCAATCGAGCACGATGGTTTCTTCGTTGGTTGTTGTGTATGTTTCCGCTCCCAGCACGCCGTTCCAATAAATATCAAAGGCAGGGTCAACGGCTCCAAGGTCAAAAGAAGCCTCTGAATTGCTGCAAAATGCAAAATCGGCCCCCAAACCGAACACGGGAATGGTTGTAGCAGCAATGGAGATGGCGTTCACCACGCTGCACCCCGTGGCGGTATCTTCGATGGTAAGATCGTATTCTCCAGCCGAATCGATGGATCGAATGGCTGCACTGCTGCCATCTTCCCAAGTTCCTGTTATCCCTGTCGGCCATGGTCCGTTGGTCAATTCGATGGCCTCTCCGTTGCAAATGGTGCTGTCCGCAGGCAAATTCGCGGCGGGAAGTTCAGGTACCGAAACGACCAAAGAATCTTCAAACGTTTCGCCACAAATGTCTTCGTATTGGATGGTATAGACCGTTGTGCTCTCAACGGTGGCGGTAACCGTGCTGCCAGTTGTTGCAGAAAGACCGTCACCGGGGCTCCATACAGGGTTGATCCAGTCACCAGGTACTTCCAGTTCAACAGGATCACTGGGACAAGTTTCGGAATCGATCAGTTCAGATTCAGCAGGCGTAATCCACTGTGCATTGCATACTCGATGGGTATTGGTAGCTCCTCCTGTCGCAGCCGTAAACCCCCACTTGATGGAGCTTGTTCCGAGGATGTCAACCACATCAACAGTGGCTGTAATCCGCTCGACACAATCAAAATAGACGACCAATTCAAGCGTAGTCGCATCGAAGGTGACCCGTAAATCGTGGTAATCGTTGTCCTCGATATTGCCATTGCCTGGGATGGCAGCAACTGGAGCGGCAATCATGTCGCCTCCAAAGTGGTTATTGGATCCATCTTTCTGGATTCCAATGTGGTCGTAGAAGGGATCCCCTTGCGCTCCACCTTGGTACGTGTCCATTTCGATGATTACACTGGGCTCAATAGCGGGGGTGCCGAAGAAGGCGCCAAATCCCATCAATCCTCCGAGGCCGCCAATAAATCCTGAACTGGGAGCTTTCAGCACGAACGCCATTCCGTCTGCACCGCCATTATTTCCTCCAAACAACACCTCAGCCTGCATCTCCCAACTCTCATTGGCATCGAAAAGTCCAGTCTTCCAAATCGCGCCTCGCTGGCTGGTTTGAGCTTGTGTCAGTCGGTAGCAGTCGTCGCCGATGTTTTGAGCATTGTTGTGCAGGGTGAATTGGCCTTGGACAGAGAGGTTCCCAATCATAACCATGGCGATCCAAAGAAATTGGGTAATTGGCAGTTTCATGTCGTAATGCTTCTGGTCCGGCAAGGTACGGGTTTGAAATTCAGGATGAAATTTCGGGCTGGGCAACTTTCATTTCAAAAAGGCAACCTTTCATGCTTGTTGTATGTTCTTTGCAACAGAAACCAACACCGCTCTTTCCATTGCACCATTTGCGATTCTTGTTTCCGTTTTTTTGCATGTTCATTGTCGTTTCCAATGCATCAGCTCAACGCACATGTGGGATGGACTCTGTTCACACCCACATGATGGGCTTGCCAGGTTATGCCAAATGGCACCAGGACCGGGCAAATGATGTGGCAGAAGCTCTTGCTGCGTACAATCGTGATGCGTGTGACGCCCCATTGATCATTCCTGTGGCCGTTCATTTTCAAAATACAGGGATTCCTCTGGACTGCGCCATTGATATGGCGATTTCTCAGATAGAGTCGCTCAATGAGGATTTTGCCGGAATCAATGCAGACATCAGTGAGTGGTTTGATTTGCAGCCTAGCATTTGGCCTGGAATCGAAAACAAAGAGTCGTGCATCAGTTTTTGCCTCGCGACGCTCAATCACCCAGAAGGGTACGGATTGGTTGACGGAGATTATGCTGTGACCGTGGACGAAGTGGACAATGATCAAAACGACAATGATTTGGATTGGACCGGTTATTTGAACTTTTGGGTGCGACCGCTGGGTGGGGGCACGTTGGGCTACTCCCCATATCCGGGATCGGGAAATGGTGACGGTGTCACTTGCAGCCCTGAGTATTTTGGAAGTGTCAATTGCGGAGGCAATGCCCTGAGTGCACAATATGATATGGGCCGGACCATCACACATGAAGTCGGGCATTACCTCTTTTTGGAACATCCATGGGGTGCTGGTGGCTGCGCTAGCACAGACGATGTCGCGGATACGCCGGTGACCGATGCCGCTCAATATGGCTGTCCAAGTGGTCAAACCATTGTGAATTGCACTGCGCCAATCCTATGGCCGTCGTACATGGATTATTGCGATGATGCTTGTTTGTTTATGTTTTCCGAAGGCCAAGTGGATCGCATGGAAACATATGTTGAAACAAGCCTTCAGAACATGCTCAACCAAGCCGTCACGTCATGCCAAGAGACGCTGTGCATCGGTTTCAGTGGCAATGTTGCTGTTTCTTCGGAGTCATGTGCAGGCAATGACGGTGCTGTGGTGGTAGAAGTGGAAGGGGGAACGGGACCATTTTCTGTCATCATGGTTCCGGGACCGAGCAGTCCCAATGGCAATTTCACGGGGCTTTCAGAAGGCAATTACACCGTGACCATTTTGGATGACAACTTGTGCGAGTATGTCGAAGACATTGCGCTCAATAGGGATGTGCCGAACTTGGACCTGCTCGCCACGCAAAACGAATATTGCAGCGACCAATCAGGACTTCTTGAGGTTGTTGCCAATGAGCCAACTGATTTTGAATTCAGTTTGGACGGAGGCGTTACTTGGGATGCCGATGGAATCTTTGTCAACTTGGGCGCTGGTGAATACACGGTGCTCGCGGCCAATGCCTTCGGTTGTGAGGGTGAGGTGTTGGCTTCTGTCCTGAACGAGAGCAACCTCACCATCGACCTTGTGGAACGCAACGATGTCAGTTGCACTTGGTTCGACAATGGATCTGTCGTGGCGCGTGCCAATGGAGCTGTTGAACCGTTGAACTTTGTGCTCAATGGATTGGAAACTTCTTCAACTGGCTCATTTGATCAACTTGCTGCGGGTCAGTATGATGTGGCCGTGGAGGATGCTGTGGGATGCACCGCTTCAGCCACTTTCGAACTTGATTACAATTACGCCAACATGGGGGAGGACTGTCCTTGCTCTGTATACGTGCCCAATGCGATTACCCCTGATGGGGATTTGGTCAATGAGGTGTTGAAACTTCAGGCCTCTTGCCCGGTTTCTGACTTTCACATCGAAGTGTTTGACCGTTGGGGACGCTTGGTTTTTGAGTCATTTGACACTGAATTTCAATGGCACGGCGGCTATGAAGGGGATGACACCTACAACGGCTATTATGTGCAGAACACGGTATATCATTATCGCCTGACATACAAGTGGGGGACCGACCAAGGGATTTCGATCAATACCGAAACGCAGCTGGGTTGGGTCAGCGTGTTGCGCTGACCGAGGCTGTTTCGCTGAAAAAAGGGTGAAAATGGCGCGTTCACCCTTAGGCGTGCCATACTTTACCAGGGCTTGCCTAAACTTGCAGCAAACAATTTATCATGATTCAACAATTTTCAAGGTTGACTTTGTCCACGGTTGCAATGTTTGTGTTGGCTTTTGCCGCCATTCAAGGACAGGCACAAACCACAATTGAGTCACAAAGTGAGGCTGTCGTTGAGCGTTTTGTGCGGGTGGTGATGAACGATGGAAGTGTAAAAATGGGGCAATTGCTTAGCGACACCCCTGATGTGATTTACCTCGATACGCGCAACCTCGGTAAGATCAATGTCCCGAAGTATCTCGTCGCTCAAATGATGGATTTGACGGCTTCTGAGTATGATCGTCTGAGCATTTCTCGCGCCGCTCGAAACACACGCATAAACCCCCAGTCCAGTCGCTACTTTTTCGCGCCTTCGGGAATCCAATTGAAACGAGGCGAGGGGTACTTTCAGTCCAATATTGCTCTGAATTCGGTGAGCATAGGTGTCACCGATAACATCACTGTTGGAGGTTTGCTTTCTTTTATAGGAGCTGGCGCTTCGCTCAAAATTGGAAAGGAAATCGCACCCAATGTTCACGCCTCATTTGGTGGCATCGGATTCAAGGATTATGTCGGTGAACTTGATCGACCAATTGGGCTTGTGTTCGCCAACATTACCTGGGGGACGGAGGATCGAAATTTAACGGTCAACATTGGAACAGGCACGAAGTTTGAAAACAGCACAACGCCAATTACGTGGGGCGTTTCTGACTCGACTGTTTATGATTACGGATACACAAGCTACGAGTACACCATCACAGAATATGAAGAGGAAAGCGTGAGGCCACTTCTTTTAAATGTAAGTGGCATGGTTCAGATTTCTGATTTTAAATGGTTGATTTCAGAGAATTATTTCATTCGCAGTGTGCGCAATTCAACGCTCGTCACAAACGCTCCAATGGTGACCTTTTCAGACCCCGTTTACATGGGGGGCAACAACAGTGGCAATGCGGACGGTGTCGCCATTCTCTCTGTTGGTGTGCGCAATCTCAGCAAGCGCAACGGCTGGCTTTGGGATTATGGAATGGTCGGTGTAATTGGAAGTGACTTCGGATTCGGAGCTCCTTGGGTGTCGGCTACGCTGCCCTTTTAAGAAAGCGTTCAATTTTAAGAAAGCGTTCAATCAAAGCTCTCCCATTTTGCCCGTTCGGTAATTTTGGAAACACAACTCGATTTGTTCTGGTGTGTTCATGACAAATGGGCCGTAGGAATAAAAAGGTTCGTCCAAAGGGTTGCCTCCGAGCACTAGGAATTCGCACCCTGTTTCTGAATAATAGCGCAATGTTTCTCCCTGTCGTTCGTAAAGGGCCAGTTGTGCAGCGGCAGCAAGCGTGCGATTTTCCAATTCAACAACTCCTTTGACCACATAGATAAAGGCATTGTTGCCATCTTTTACGGGGATGTCAAGTCGATGACCTGCCTCTAATTTGATGTGGTAATAAAAGGCGGGGGAGTGCGTCTCTACTGGTGATGCCTTTCCTTGCAAATCTCCCATCATGATTTGTATTCGGTGGCCTTCATTCTCGATGACTGGCAAGGCATCGGAATTGTGAAGAAAGGTTTCGGGGTTGCGAAACTTCTCGTTTGCGGGAAGATTGAGCCAGATTTGAAAGCCTTGCACGGTTCCGCCATCTTTTCGAAGTTGATCATCACTCACTTCCTCGTGGATGGCACCGCGCCCTGAACTGAATAGCATGAATTGTCCTTCACGATAAACGATGTCATTGTTGATCGAGTCGGTGTGACGTCCGCTGCCTTGCACCAAAAAAGTCGTGGGCACGACGCCCGCATGTGGGTGTGCTTTGATGTCCATTCCAATGTCTCCGGGGTTCACCTGGAATGGCCCGAATTCATCCAGCATCACAAAGGGCGAAACCAGATCATGCTCGCCTCCACCAAACGCCCTTAAAACGGGGACGTTCTGCACCATGGTTCGCTTGGAATTCAAAACTTGAGAGACCCTCCTTTCGCCGCTGACAGCAAACATGCCCGACCTTGCATAAACGGTCCTTGGCAGTGCAAGGGATGCTCCTATGATCGCTGAGTGGCGAATGAATTCAGTTCTTTTCACAAGCCTCAATTTAAGGGAGTCATTCTGTTTTGGGATTCACTGAGCCTGATTTAATTGATTTATAGATGCTGTAACAATAACAATAACTATAACTTGCGCGAGAAATTACCTACAACATGAAACACTTTTTCTCATTTTTACTCTGTCTCTTGGCCGTTGGCGCAAACGCGCAAAACATCCAACGAGAGACCATGCAGGTCGAATACATCAGCCGACCAAGCGAGCCACTTCCTGGTGCAATTTCAAATTACGATGTAGTCGTCTCGCAAGTTTACAAGGACATCTATGCCGATGAGCTTGCGCAATGGGAAATCGACACCAAGATGGCCCAAGAAAACTATGACAAGGAAATGGAAGCATACAATTCCAAAGGAACAGGAGCGAAGCTTCTTGAACGCGCTTTATTGGACGAGAAAAAGCCATCCTTGATAATGCCCACGAAGCCGGTTAGAACAGAAAAGATTTTCGAGGCCAACATTGTCGGCTCAAAAATTAATTTGGAAGGAATGAATCGAGCCGCAGGTGGCGCGGTAGTGAATCTTGAAATTCAGCAATTTGAATTCATGCCTTTTGAGGACCAGCAGCAGGAGATCAAGGCAAAAGATGGCAGCGTCTCTTACAAATATTACCGTTCGATGCAGTACCGTCAACTGGTCGGGATGTCTTTGAGCTTGCCTGATGGTTCTGTAGTTGCGGACGAGGTGATCGGCGACCAAACACTTTATTCAACTTTCACCAGCAACAAGTACGCTTCCCGGTCAGCCTTGAACAAGTCATGGAACCAAACATCGATCAATGATCGATTGAGTATGACTGCTGTTCAAGGTGCTTCAGATAAGGCGAATGCGATGTTGAATGATCGTTTTTGCTTTTCTACGAAGAAGCGTCCGATGACGATTTACCACGCCAAGACCACCAAGAAGGTCGATTATACGGACTTGAACAATGCGGCGTTCGACATGGAGATTGCGATGGAGAAGTACTTGACCGATCCAGAAACTTCAAAAGCGGGCATTGCGAAGTGCGCTGCGGTTTGGACAGCTGCACTGGCAGAAGCGGATTTTGACAACAAGAAGGCTAGAATCGACGCGAAGGTGGCTGGCTTGCTTTACATCAACCTGATCAATGCCAACATCTGGCTGGAGGAGTACGATCAGGTCGATAAACTCTTTGATGAAATGCGACGGGTGCCCACCAAGCGAGGAGCAGAAGGCACTGCTGAGGGATTGGATACATTTTCTGAAGAGCAGCGGCGGCGCAAGGAGGTAAACTCGTGATCACCGATCAAAGGGTTGAACCTTCGGCTCAACGCTGAATAACCAATTTGAATGCATTTGGCCCGGAGCGCACCACATAGGTGCCTTCGGGCCATTCGTTTGTTGGAACTTGAATGCGAACAGGCGACGCAGTTGTTCCTTGAGCCAATGCACTCTCCCAGACACATTGGCCGAGTGCATTGAACACTCCGAAAGGAGTGGCTTCGGGCATTTCAAAGGTGAAGGCGTCCCGTGCAGGGTTCGGCCAAAGTTTGAACGACTCATTGGCATGGAACCACTCGATGTCAACTGCTCCAGCTTCGAAAGAACTTGAAATCGAAGAACATCCATCAAAGTAAACTTCGGCGGTATAAGTGCCATCGGAATTTGGTGCCCACTCCATTCCAGACCCCACGAAGTTTCCTTCAAGTTTCCATGCGATTGAGTCCGCATAGGGGATGTTGTCCAAGGAGACCGAAAGGATTCCATTGGTGCTCACAATGGTTGCTGCAGCATCATCAGGGCAAGGGGCGAAACGAGCGCGGTAAAGGTCGTTGGTAAAGATCGAGACCGTCGTGGTTCGAATGTTTGGATTCATGTTTCCTGAGATGATGTGTTGGTTGTTGTCCCAGCTATCAAACATCCAGCCCTCCTCCGCAATTGCTTCCAACTGAATCGGACATTCTTCAAAGTAGACCCCTGACCAAGGCAGTGGACCGGGCGTGATGGTGTTCACTCTTACCACACCTGCTGGAGGTGGAAACACGTCCAATGTGCATTCAAAATCGGATGGCAATCCAAAGCTATTCTTCAAGTGATTTCGAGCGGTGTTGACGCGATTGCTGTTGTGATCCGTCAGGTTGTTGATGGCACCTAGCCAGTCGCCATAACTTGCTGGTGAGTTCCAACGATCAATGTGCGGAGCCATCGACCCACTCATCATGTTCACCATTTCTGCAACTTCTTGGTTGAAGTGGTCCGGTTGAAACATGGTATTGATTAAATCGGCATAGCGGTTGATGAAACGAAGCCTGAACGTGTTGTTTAGCAGGACTTTGTCAAATAAATTGCTGTGCACAGAGGGAGAGCCGGGGTTTCGTGCCCAATCGATGAAATTGTCATTGACATTTGCTCCAAAAAAGCCAAACCCCGCATCCGTGTCGTACATAAGATACCTCCAGGGTTGGTCGGGTGCAGCCCGAAAGGTTTTGATGTTGTTCAATCCCCAAGCCAAACCAAGCCAATCCGTATTTTGAGCGTATGTCTCGAAGACGAAATAATCGATGTAATTCTCCAGATCGAAGTGTTGCTCGAAGGCATTGAAAAAGCTCGTGCTAAAAGGAGAAGCAGCGAGCAATGCGTTTGAGCCAGCCAAAAAGTCTTGGTCAGATCCATTGAGCACAGCAGTGGGCGAGAGGAGATCCACATTGTCTTTGTCAACCAGGAATTCGTTTGCGATGAAATGTTCATCGGTTTTTTGCCTCACTCCGTACAACCCCCAGAATTCACCATTCAAGTAGAGCAACGCAGGGCGCCAGTTGCTCGCTAAAATATGAGTTTGACGAGCCATGCGTGAATACATGGCGTCTTGCAGCTTCGTCGCCCAGCTATGTTGACCACCATTGCGCAGATTCAAATTATTGAAGGAGGTGATTTCTGGAGTGTCATCAAAAATCGGGTAGTCAAAGTCTCCCGTGTACTCTCCGCGAAAGTCCAAACGAAATGACCGCTGCGGCTCTGCACGGGACCAGCCTCCATGGATTTCCAAGTCCAATTGCTCCTGCAAAAGTGAGGTTCCATTTTCATCAAAGTACTCGAGCCTTGAAAAACGAGACCACGGTTCCCAGAAATTCGCTCCGAAATAAGGATAGTCGGGACCTGCATTTGGTCCGGAGACATAGATGCCCGTGTTCCAATCCCACAAATGATCTTCATCTGTAATGATGGAGAAGGTTGGCACTTGAGGTGTGAATTCGTCAATGATGTATGTGAAATCGCTGACTTCACTTGGGATAGAGTTCCCCTCGACATCCCATGAGCGCAAGCTGAGAACAGTGGAGGCCTCAAACTCCAATCCTTCCTGAGGAAAAACCGGGTCGCTGCTGGTCGGGTAGTCGCCATTTGTCGTGTACCGAACGATTTGATTTGAATTGGCATTGTCAACGTCAACGACGAACGGTGAATCGTACCAGCCAGAAGGCAGCGCTGCATTGACTTCTTCTTCGAAGCCATCATAACAAATGGCATCGTCGTTTCCTTCGCCCGGAGTGGGAGATTCAAAAATGCACCAATCTGATTGGTTTCCTTCTGGTCGTCCAACGGAAAGCCCAAAAACCAAATCTGGGTGCAGTGGCAAGGCGTCTTGTACATCGCCTTCTGCATCGAACCATACGACTGATTCGCCGGGGCTGAGTTGAAAAGAGGTGTGCATCAACGCATCATATTCCGGCCACCAACTGGGTGGTCCGGGCCAAGTTGTGTTCATGCCGTCTTTTCGGGTAAGCCCTAAGAATGGTCGGATGGATAAGTCGCTTGATTCGTTGCCGCTGTTGTGCACTTGCACGGCAAAGACATTGTCTCCTTCCACCAACCAGGACTCGAACTGACTGGCATTCCAGATGTTTTGTTCGGGTGCGTTTCCTTGGTACAAATTGGCTTCCACCCAGGTGGTAGCAAAGTCATTGAAATTGCCCATCACCCCAGCCATACTCGATGAGCGTGCGATCTCAATTCCATTGATGTAAGCAATGTATCCGTCATCATAATCGATGGCACTGGACAGATAACCCCAGTCGAATGGGTCGTCAATTGTGAAGGTGCGTCTTAGGAAAATCACATCGGCATCAATGACCGTAGCGTCGTCTCCGTCTGCATATCCAAACCCCCCAGGACCTGTATTCCAGGCGCTGTCATCAAATCCAGGTGCTTTCCAGTTGGCAGTTGGATTGCTGGTAGGCGCGAGGTAATGCCATTCGTCCGATTCTAGGACGGGAAGTTGCCAGTTCTCTGGAACGTAAGCCTTGTCTTCTCCAGAAGCAAGGATAAGCAAACGTTCTCCAGGTTCCATGTCAATTGCAGGTAGCTCCCATGCGCTCTCAAAATCAAACTCATCATTGATTCGGTGCCCCTGCAAATTCACCGATGTCAACCCGTCGTTGCGCAGTTCAATCCAATCTGAGGTGGAACCCTCATTGGTGGTCCATCCGTCCGTTGCACTAGCTTCTGAAACGACGAGTTGGGCGTGAGACTGAGTCCAAAAGGCAACAAAATAGATCAAGGTTGTAAGAGGGAAACGGCTCAAATTCATAGTCAAAAATACGTGGAAATGGCATTCATATACAAAGCGCTTTCTAGGGGTGTTGAAAATTTATTTTATTGATGCAAATAACATAGAAGACATTGGAATTTGTATGTTCGATATATGTGGATGATCACTGATTAGCAAGGTCGCGTGTTGATCGAGGCCATGGGGGAAGGTCTCCGCGAGGAACAGCAACTGCGCATCGAAGTAAGTGGTTGGCCAGAGGGAACATACTTGTTGTTCTTGCGTTTAACGAATGGAGCGCATACCAAGCGCTTTATGATCCAACGTTGATTCGATTGAATTGAAATTAGACGGGCCATGTGAATGCATGGCCCGTTTTTTTTGCGACCTTTTCCGCACATGGTTTCCCTTAAATTGACTTTCATTCCAGGCCTATGTCTTTTGCTCTTTGTTGCATGCAGTGAACCAGTTGTTCATGATGACATCACAAAAGCTGCCGATGAATTTCAGGAATACAAAGGAGCAAATGGTCCGATTCTTCATGTTTTGGGCACATTGCAAGACGGCGGGGCACCTCACATGGGATGTGATCGGCCGTGTTGTCGGAACTTGTTTCTGCGCCCAGCGAGCGATCGCAAAGTGGTGTCATTGGGCATTGCAGATGCGAATGACGATTCAGGTGAATTGGCTTTGTTTGAAGCCACTCCCGATGTGGCGAGTCAATTGCACGCCTTGCAGGAATCGTCTGGCATCAGGGGAGTCCTTCCGGCTATTTTTTTGACACATGCTCACATTGGGCACTATTCAGGATTGATGTACCTCGGAAGGGAAGTGCTGGGAGCATCTGGAGTTCAAGTGCACGCCATGCCGAGGTTTTGTTCGTTTTTGCAAAACAACGGTCCGTGGGATCAATTGATTTCCTTGGGGAACATTGAGATCGTTCCCCTTCAGGAAGATTCACTGGTACAAGTCACAAAACGGGTTCAGACGCTTCCCATTCGGGTGCCACATCGGGACGAATATTCCGAGACTGTTGGCTATCGAATTGTGGGGCCAAATCGCAGTGTCTTGTTCATTCCTGACATCAACAAATGGGAGCTTTGGGAACGCGATTTGAAGCAACAATTGGCGCTTGTAGACCGGGCATATCTGGACGCAACATTTTTCGATTCTTCAGAGGTTGGTCACCGCGATATGTCTGAAATCCCTCATCCATTCATAGTGGAAACAATGGCTTTTCTGAATGTTTTGGACTCAGGGGAGAAAGCCAAAGTTCATTTTATCCACATGAATCACACGAATCCTTGCTTGTCAGACACCTCCAAGGCCTACCATCACGTTTTATCGTCGGGCTTTCACGTGGCTCTTGTAAACGATCAGTATCCATTGTGAAGCGTTTAATAATTCCGTAACTTATCATCCATGCCCACGTTCTACTCACAGCAAATTCCGGAGCAAAAACTTGCAACGGCTTGGTTGGTTATGCTGGCTGCAGTCGGAGTGATTTGGCTCGGCAGTTGCGGAAAGGAGGAATCTGAGCAGCATGGGAGTGGGGAAGTTGAGCAAAGCCTTGTGCCTCAATTGCCTTCGGTCCCCTTTGAATATAGCTTGCTGGGTTTTCCTGAAGAATGGTTGACCGATCCTGCCCTGCAACTCTTTGGAAACATAGGCTCAGACATCGGAATTACCGATGATGGAGCGACCTTGGGGCGCGTCCTTTTCTATGACCCCATCCTATCATCAGACGGTGCAGTGAGTTGTGCCTCTTGCCACTCTCAAGCCAATGCATTTGCTGATGATGCGCCACATTCAATTGGCGTTTCAGGTGTTCCCACAGAGCGCAACGCCATGGGGCTCTTCAATTTTCGATACCAACGGCGCTTCTTCTGGGATATGCGCACAGTCGGGTTGGAGGAACAGGTCTTGGAGCCTATCGCGCATCCGGATGAAATGGCGCTGAACCTTGAGGATCTTCCAGGACGCTTGGCTGCGCAGTCGTATTACCCGGAACTTTTTGGAGCAGCATTTGAATCCACGGACGTCACAGTGGAGAGAGTGGCTTCAGCCTTGACTCAATTTTTGATGAGCATGCGTTCTTATTCTTCACGCTATGATGCCGGTCGGGTGAATGGGTTTGTGAACTTCTCGGAATCTGAATTGGCGGGAAAGTCCATTTTTTTCAATGGAGATTCAAGGTGCAATCAATGCCACAGTGGTTTGAATCTTTTTTCAAATCAGCCCTTTATCAATGGCCTTGAGGTTGATTATGAAGCAGCTGGAGATGGAGGAATAGGTGAGTTGAGCGGTGACCCTTTTGACGATGGACGATTCAAGACGGTTTCGTTGCGTAACATTGGCCTCACTGCGCCTTACATGCACGACGGTCGTTTTTCCAGTCTGAGAGAAGTCGTGGATTTTTACGCGGATGATATTCAGCATCATCCGTTTTTGGATGAACGACTGGGTGTGAGTGGCTTTGGTACTCCCGGGCAGGCACCGTTTCAATTGACATTGTCAGATGAAGAGCGCATGGCGTTGGTGGACTTTTTGAATACGTTCAATGATACCTTGATGACATCCAGTTGGTGGCTGAGCGACCCATTTTGAGGCAATGAAAATTTGTTTACATTGGACTGGAATGAATTAAAACCCAACCAAATCCAATGAAAAGCTCCAAAAGTCAGCGTTTTCGACTTGTTTTTGCCTTGTTTTTCTTCTTTTTCGGAGCAGCGAAATGGTGTTCGGCTCAGACGATCAGTGATTGTGCTGGTGCTGTGGTTTTGTGCGGTGATTTGTACACTGAGACAGAAGCTACGCTCAATACAGGTGATGTTTATGAATACACGGGAGCGTGCAATGCGAGCCTTGAGCAGAGCAGCTTGTGGTACACATTCACTGTGCAAGAGGATGGATTGCTCAGCTTCATCATTGATCCCTTGAATCCAATGGACGACTATGATTGGGGCTTGTTTGACATCACCACCGGCGGATGCGAAGGAATCGGGACGCCCATACTTTCTCCAGAAGTGGGGTGCAATTCCTTTGGACTCAATCCACCAGAACCCAATGGAGCAACAGGCATATCCACAGCCAATGGCGGCACAGGTTCTAGCAATGGCCCGGGAAACCTGAACGGCCCTGCGTTCAATGCGGATTTGCCGGTCGTGGCTGGTGAGACGTACGCCTTGGTGGTCATGAATTGGACCAACAGCTTGGAGGGATATGACATCGATTTTGGGCAGTCCACGGCAAGCCTGTACGATGAAGTGCCGCCGGCGCCTGCCTCTTACACGGTAGACTGCGCTTTGCAGCAATTCACGGTTGTATTGAATGAGCCTGTTCTGGTTTCTACCGTCGAGCCCGAGGATTTTGAACTGGAGGGTCCAGCAGGTGAGATTTACGAATTTGAGGGTGTCACTGCCATGGACCTTGCTGGTGATTTGGCTTCGGAATTCGAACTTGAATTGGAAGGCGAAATTGCATACAGTGGTGCCTATTTCATGCGATTGACGGATGTGTCAAATGGAGTCGAAGACCCCTGTGGGAATGTTGGGCAAGGGGTGTCTGCGTTGGATTTGGTGGTGCTAGAGCCGCCGTTGAGTTGGGAGGTGCAAGAAGTTGTGCTGTGCCCTGACGATGCCGCCGCCTTGACGGTGAATTCTGTTGTGATTCAGCCGTCCAATACGTCCTATACTTACCTGTGGTCGTATGACATGGCAGGAGCGCCCATGGTCTCTGATGCCTCCGGAATGGAAACCATAGGGGATGGAGTGTACAGCGTCACAATCTCCACGGACCCGCCTTGTTTCTTCGCTGAAGGCGCTTTCAATGTGACCACCGAAGAATGCAGCCTCACATTGCCCAATGTGATTACGCCAGGCAATGGTGATGCCCTGAACAACTCGTTCACCGTGGACGGCCTACAGGCCTGGCCGGGCAGCGCAATCCGCATTTATAACCGTTGGGGAGACCTGTTGTATTCCTCAGAGAACTTCGGAGCTACAGCAGGTTGGGACCCACAAATTGAAGAAGCCGCAGAAGGCACGTACTATTACGAGTTACGGATAAGACAAGGAGATGATGAAATCACGATCAAGTCAATGGAAGGCGAACAGACGTACATTCCCACCGGAGATCCAGTGTTATTGATCACAGGATCATTTGCGCTCATGCGTTAAACGCGGCCCAAACAACCTTGCGATTGCCTGAGTCCTTTATTGAATGATCAGTCGCGTAGGCAGGCTGTCTTCGAATTTCACGAGGTAAATACCGGCAGAGAGATGCGCAACTGAAAGCTGATGCGTCGGCGTCAGGATTTGCGATTCAAATACCGCGCGCCCGCTCGAATCAAGCAGCTTGAGCCATCCACCTGTCGCCTCAGAATCACTGAGTTGAACAGTTATTGTTCCTTGAGCAGGATTTGGGAAGACGGAACAGGCAGTTTCTTGATTTTCGACTTCAGTGACAGCCACTTCCAAAGCATTCAGAATGCCTTGGAACTCTTGGTGGTACAAATTGGCTATGCGCGCATCATGCACGATGACCGTATTTTCATCGTTGACATTTTCTGCCGTTGAAGACCAGTTGTGTGAGCCGGTAATGACGATGGGGTCAGAGTCAACTTCGCTATGATCGATGATGCAATATTTGTGATGCAAATCGTTGCTGATATCATGGTGGTAAACCTCTACACTGTTTTCAACGAGATAATCATACTCACTTCCCGTCGTGTTGATTTGCTCGATTGCACCGATTGGGCTCACAAAGAAACTCTGGTTCAATTCCACGATTGCATCACCTAAGTCGTCACGTGTCAAGGTCAACAATGCAAATTCGAAATCAGCATTGGCTGCTTCGATGTGCGACTGAATGACCGCGTTCGTTCCGTCAGATGGCGAGAAGTACAATTCAACAGGGCTTCCTCCGATGACGAAGTTAACAGGAGTATTCCATGTTTTGTCAGGACCAAATTTGGAGTTGCCTGCGTCCGGCGTTGGGCCATCGCTTCCCCACATCTCTTCGAATTCGAGTTTATAAGCCCGCGCGAGACTTTGATCTTCGAAGATGATGGCATTGTTCAAGTCACTCACCAAATTCCCAGTAGTGAGGTTGGTAGAGCCAGTCAATACGAATGCGAGGTCCGTGTATTCCGCATCTGCGATGATGAACTTGTTGTGCATGCCGCTTCCTTCGTTATCGTTACGGGGATGCGTTACGATGGACGCATCGAGGCTATTGAGTCCGATGTTCGCATTCTGGCCCTCATAGATCCATCTAATTTCAACGCCGTTAGCGGCAGCTGTATTGAACGCTGCTTGAAGGGTTTGATCGTTGAAGTTATAGGCAGCAACATCCAATGTGTGCTGGGCGCTGGTAATCCACGCCGCGATCGTATCGTTCATATCGGTGCCGAGTGAAACGGCCAATTCATCGGTGGCGACACTGTGGTCGACTGAGCCATTGAAGTAAACGTGCATGTCTCCGGAACTTTCAGAGACGGTCGCATAGGATCGAATGATTGATGTCGCCCCAGAACCGTCTTCAAGGGTGCAAACTGCACGTGCGTAATAGATGGAACCTGGTGTGAGCCCCTCTAAATTTACTACGTGATTGGTGGTGTTGGATTGAAGCGCACTTGTGGCCAATCCCAATTCCTCGGTCATTCCATATTCGATCACACCATCGCAGGCGATGTCTGTCTCCCATGACAACGTAAAGCTTGTTGTTTCCAGATTTGTTTGAGACACGGGGCTCGTGAAGCAAACAGCTGATACAGGAACCAAGTCCACAGGTCCGCGCGGTAGCAACTGATAGCCACCTGTTCCGTCAAATGTATATTGGGAAACGATGCCCAATAGGTCAACCTCGCATCCAGACAACTGCTCTCCAACGAGCGTGTTGCTCGTGCGAACGTAGAACACACCCGTTTCGCCGGAGGAGGTGAAATCAAAGCTGCTGTTTCCAGCGATGACGGTGCCGGCGAGAGGGAAGGTGACGCCATTGACTCGCACCAGTTGTCCTTCGAGATTCTCCCCCATCTGAGCTGGGGTAATTTCAAGCGGCTCGGGCAATGTTACCTGACCGAAAAAATTCACGGCTACGAGATCTGGTCCCACTTCGAGCAATCCATTGTATTCTGTAATCGTTCCAGTTACTGATAAGCTGTCTCCGATTTGAGGAGTGGCTTCCCAACTCGACCAATCTTCCCCAGGATAAAGGGCAATTCCTGCCGTAGCATCTTGCAAGTAACGCACTGAACCCAAGTTGTCATCGCTGGTAACTACGCCCGAAACAGTCACCGTTTGTCCGATGTTATAATTCTCGCGCATGTCGAGGATGTTTTCTTGGGCCGTCAAGTTGACGGAACACAATACCGCTGCCGCGGCCAATGTTGTTTTCAAATTCATTGCTTCGGATTTTTATTTTGAAGTCCTTTCAATTCCAATACTGCGCTCAATCGAACCATTCGGGGAGGGCCTATGAATACCTCTGCCCATCCACTGCCTCCCTCTGGCCCATAGCGGTTGTTGGCATATTGGGAGTTGTTATTGGCGTCAGATACGTACAGCGCATTTAAGGCGTTTGTTACACTTAACCTGAACCGCAGCAACATTTGAGGGGATAGGTCAAAAGATGTGCCTGCGTTGATGTTCAGGAGCGAATATCCCGGCGTTACCCAAACATCTTTGGGTTCTCCTTGGGTGATCACGTCTCCAGGAGAGAAGTTGGCATAATGTTGCCAGAACCATGTGTTCCTTATGGAGATGTAGGTTCCGTATTTCGGTCGGTAACTCAAGGCCAAAGAAACTTGACGCTGTGCGGCATTTCCAACTTTGACACCATTCAAGTTGACCAAGGTGTCGGCAGTGCTGCCATCCGAAATGCGGGTGACGAATGTGTTCGTTGTTTGGTTGACAAGGTCCACTCGTTCGTTGCTGGTCCATCTCCAATTACCAGCCGAGACCACACCCTGAACATCAAATTTAGAGGTGATATCGTAGGCAAAATCCCATTCCAACCCTGAGTGAACGGCATCAGCGTTGAGCAGGTTATATCCCAACGAACGGTCTGCATCTTCGATGACAGCGGCTCCAATTTCCCCCCATTCACTGGCATCGCCAGTTCCTTCTGTCAGGGCAATCAAAGCGTCTCGTCCTTCAACTGTGCTGGTATCAGCATAAACCGATAGGGTAGGGTCATTCCAAAGCCCTGCAACTCCGTAAAATCGGTTGACGGCTTTGTTTTCCCAACCCGTGCGGTACGCGTTGATGTTGGAAGCAAAATTCCCGCGGGCATATTTCACGCCGATTTCAATGGCCTTGACGTATTGGTTTTCGAAGCCTTCAATGATGTTGTTGTCGAGATCAAACACAGAGTTGAAAAGAGGCGCTCGGTTCAAGTACCCGAGGTTTGTGTATGCGTTCAGCCACTCGTTGAAATTATAATTACCACCCGCCTTGATGGTTCCGCTGGTAAGTCGCTGCCATGGTGTTGTGTAGTTCTCCAGGTTTGGATTGTCTGCACGCAGGAAGGTCGTGTCCATCAGCCACTGCGTGTCGCCGAGTACACGGTATTCATCGGTTGAACGCACTTCATAAGTGGTGTCATTGATGCTCACTGTTTTTGGCCTGAAATAATCGATTGCGCGATACCAGCTTTGAGCTCCAGAGACGTTTACAAAGGCAGAGAAGTTGTATTTGTCCAATTCCAATTGGAGGTACGATCCACCCCAAGCGACTTGACCGTCATCATAGTAGAAATACTTGTCTCCTTCACGAAGGGGTTCATCAAAGTCTGAATTTTGATCCCGGCGATCGTTCGGAGCATCATAGTAATCAGCGCCAAACATGTCACCGATGGTTCGGTAATGGCTACCGGTATAATGCCTGGCATCCACTCCAGCGCTGAAGTTGAGGTGCTCGTTCAACGCTGATTTGAAGTTTGACAAGGCACCAAACCAACGGTGATCATTGTGTGAAATCCGAATGAAGTTTGAGCCCTTTCGTTCTCCGTTTTCATCGACGTTGAGGCCGTTCGGTGCAAATTCAAACAATTGGTGAGCATCCCAGATTCCTTGGATATTCATCGTGTAGTCGTCACTCCGTGTTGCCCCTGATGTGCTGAGCAATGCCTCGCCTCCGCCACTACCAAAGCTTGCGTAAGCTGTGGTAGTTAAGGAAGACTTGTCCGATAAACTCCAAACATCGCGAAGCGTAACAATGGGTTTGAAATAGAAGTTTTGGCGTGGATTGTACCTGCGGGTTGCGCCGTACGTGGTGTCAACTTGCCCTGTGTTCTCGTTGAAGTTGTAGTATACCTCTTCGTAGTTCACGAGGAATTCATTGAATCCCTGTCCTCCACCGACGATCGTATTGTATGTCGTGTCTACTTCTCCCGTGGACGAATTGGTGTTGTAATTGGAGTTATAAATGTCTTCCAGTTCCATCTGCCCTGTTTCATCTGTGAGTTGGGCAGCTAAGTCTTTGTCGTATTCGAAGACTTGCATTTGATAGGCACGCTGACCATGGCGTTGAGGCGCCCCAAAGGTGGTGATGCTCAGGTTGTGATTTCCCAAGGTCTTTCGACCCTTGAGGTAATACGCGTAGGTTGTGGACTCCAGCCCTTCAGCAAACCCTTGATTCGTCTTGTACGATCCCGCAAAGTGAAGGAAGCCTTTGTCCCTGTTGCCAAATACTCCGCTCAAGCTGTTGCGATAATAACCGTAGGATCCCACTTCCGACTGGTAATTGATTGAACCGTTGCCCGATTCATCACCTCCGGTCAGAATATTGATTGTGCCACCGACAGATGGAATTGCGAGTTTGCTAGCACCCAATCCACGCTGGACTTGGGTTGTGCGCACCACAAGATCCAGTCCAGCCCAATTGCTCCAATAAACCCAGCCATTCTCCATGTCATTCATGGGTACGCCATCGACCATCACTGCAAGATTGGTTTGATCAAAGCCCCGAATGGTTACACGTGCATCTCCATCACCGCCGCCTTGTTGAGTGGCATAAACACCGGGAGTCGTATTCAATACCATCGGAAGATCCCGTCCAGCCAATTCTTCTTGGATTTGGGCTGGGAGCACATTCGTGAATGCAACAGGGGTCTTACGGGAGATCACAATGTCTGCGGCAACTACGGCCTCATTCATCACCAATGTCTCCATTCTGAAACGAGCAAATGCTTCGCCGTTTTTGCATTTAATCTGCCTCGCCTGATTTGAGTAGCCGATGTAAGAGACTTCAATCGTTGCCTCTCCGGTAGGAGCCTCGATCGAGAACTTGCCATCAAGATCAGTCGAGATGATTTCGTCCCCAGTTTTGATGTAGGCTCCGATCAACGGTTCACCCGTCAGAACGTCTTCAACCTCACCTTTAATGATGCAGGATTGGGCTGACGCGTTTGCAGTGAATGCGACCAAAAAAAATGCGACCAACTTCCAAGGCTTCAACGTACCCATGTTCTATGAATTTATTTCAGGACAAAACGCTGCGTCGAGCGCGCGCCATTCTCAAAAGTTACTTCCACGAGGTAAATTCCAGAAGGCGAATTTTTCAGAGACAACTGAGAGACCTTTTGGCCGTTCAATTGTTGTTGGATAAGGCGTTGTCCTGAGAGGCTGTAAACGGCCACCTCCTGAACTTCTTTGTCGCTTCGCAACCAAGCGAAATCGCCTGAAGAAGGGTTAGGGAATAGCTCGAAATCACTTGAGTTATTCAGCTCATTGACACCGGTGGTGCCGCAGTTCAGGTGTGGGATCCGAGGTTGGCGAAAACCAGGTCCAAGGTGTAGTTCAACGAGTCGCTTGACCACAATGTTCCGTTCCATTCGTCAACGACCAAGAAATCATTGAGAGCATCCGTATCGCCTTGAGTGACGGCTTCCTTCCTCACCAAGGAGTGGTTTTGGGTCATTTCCGCCCATCCTGTTTCTCCCGGATCCTCTCCGATTTTACCAAAAATGTCAATCGCTGAATTCGTTGAGATTTTGCGAAGAACCATGGCGTCATTGCCGTTGAAGTACATTGTGTTGTTGTCTGCATAAACAGGACATACCCATAGGTCTGCAGCTTCAGCGAGTTCATCCCATACCGGCGCTTCAAAGTCCACACCATCTGGATCTTGCTTGTCCAAGACCACGACCACGACGCTGTTGGCATCCAATGTGCCAGAGAGGTCTACTTTTTGATTGTCTTGAGCGGCAGTTGCTCCGTTGGAGTAACGCTCCAAACGATAGTCGCCAAGGTCCACTGCTGCATCTGTAGGATTGTAGATTTCAATCGCCTTGTTGTTGCTCCACCCCTCGAGGTATTCAGAAATGAAAAGATCCGTGCATTGCGCATTTGAAAACAATGGCATCAAAAGGGCTAGGCCCAAAAGCTGAGTAGTGAATCGCATGTGATTTGGTTTCGTGTGAATTCGGTGCAATTTAATGTCGAAATTTCCCAACACAATGAGAACTTTTGAATTCGAGCAAATTCGGGACCGATGTCTCTCAAAATTGGCTGTCGAAGAGTCGTTTCCTTTCGATGATCAAACCATGGTTTGGAAAGTCGCTGGAAAGGTGTTCGCGATCGCCAATATTGAGGATTTTCGGGGTGTTTCACTCAAGTGCAACCCGGAGCGTTCCATCGAATTACGCGAACAATTTGAGGGCATTCGTCCAGGTTGGCATCTCAACAAAAAACATTGGAACTCGGTTAGCGCTGAGTTGGACATCGAGTGGGGCCTAGCCGAGGAGTTATTGGATCACAGCTACGCTTGTGTTGTCTTAGGCCTCACAAAAAAATCCCGATTGGAGCACGGGTTATAAACACAGCCGCACTCTTTGGAGGGTTCCTACCTATTCTTGTGGCATGGAGTTGACAACATTGGATTGGGCAATTGTTGCCGGATATTTTGCTTTGGCACTAGGCATTGGTCTCTGGGCCTCTCGTGATGCGGGTAAAAGTGCGAAAAGTTTTTTTCTCGCAGGAAGGAATATGCCTTGGTGGTTGCTGGGGATCAGCATGGTCGCAACGACTTTTTCAACGGACACTCCCAATTTGGTCACGGGCCTTGTCCGAGAGCAAGGAGTGAGCGGTAATTGGGGATGGTGGGCGTTTTTGCTGACGGGGATGCTCACGGCTTTTGTGTATGCCAAATTGTGGCACAGGTCAGGCGTTTTGACCGATATCGAATTTTACGAGTTGCGATACGGAGGCAAGCCTGCTGCTGTGTTGCGTGGTTTTAGAGCACTTTATTTAGGCCTGGTTTTCAATGTCCTCGTCATGGGCACAGTTTCCCTTGCGGCCATCAAGTTGGGAGGGATTCTGATGGGCTGGCCAGGCTGGCTCACACTCAGCATTACAGGGCTCATAACGTTGTCTTACAGTGCGCTTGGAGGGCTGCGTGCCGTAATACTGACGGATTTGGTTCAGTTTGTTTTGGCGATGATTGGATCGATTTGGGCTTGCGTTTACATATTGGATTTGGAGGCAATCGGAGGTCTTTCACAGTTGCTGGCTCACAGCGAGGTAGCCACCAAGACGGCCATGTTGCCTGATATGCATGATGCCAGCCAATGGGTTCCCATTTTACTGGTTCCGTTGGCCGTTCAATGGTGGGCGAGTTATTACCCTGGCGCAGAACCTGGAGGCGGAGGATACATCGCTCAGCGCATGTTCAGTGCCAAAGATGAATCTCACGCAATGGGCGCCACGCTGCTGTTCAATGTTGCGCACTACGCACTCCGCCCATGGCCTTGGATTTTAATCGCTCTAGCTTCCATTGTCGTTTTTCCCGAGCTGAGTGATTTACAGGCAGCATTTCCAGAAATACCTGCCGATAAATTGGGGCACGATTTGGCCTATCCTGCGATGCTTTCGTTGCTGCCTCCTGGGCTGTTGGGATTGGTAGCGGCTTCCTTACTCGCCGCCTTCATGAGCACCATGTCGACACAATTGAACCTCGGAGCCAGTTATTTGGTGAATGACTTTTGGGTGCGATTTATTCGCCCTGATGCAACCGATCGCGAGCAGGTCGCTGCGGGCCGAGTCACCACGATTTTATCGCTTATTCTTGGAAGTGGACTTGGATTGCTGCTCACAGATGCAGGGCAGGCATTTAACTTGCTTTTGCTGATCGGAGCAGGCACGGGAGGGCTCTTTATTTTGCGTTGGTTTTGGTGGCGAATCAACGCTTGGACAGAATTGGTGGCGATGGCAGGTTCATTGCTGGTGGCTGGATATTTCACTTTCGTGCACGATCACATCACGGATACGGTCTGGGCGTCACATGAAAAGCTTGTTTGGGGTGCGTTGATCACGACCTCGATCTGGATCATAGGCACGTGGCTTACGCCACCAGAATCCGAGGATACGCTTCGAAGATTTGTAGCCAAAGTGCAGCCGGGGGGACCGGGATGGAAGCGGTATTCCGATGGCGTGCAGACGGGAAGCGGATGGGCTGTCCCACGTGGGGTTTTGTCAATGCTTATTGGCAGCGCGGGCGTTTACGCTGCTTTGTTTGCAGTGGGTTCATGGTTGTATGATGACCGAACAACAGCTTGGTTGCTTTCAGGCGTGGTTGTGATCAGCGTGGTGACCATTGTTCGTCTCAACCGACCCCGTGCATGAGGTTTTCTGCTTCTGCTCCTGGTCGCATTTGCCTCTTTGGAGAGCACCAGGATTACTTTGGATTTCCGGTGGTCGCATCCGCCATTGATTTGCGTGCCACCATTCATACTTCCTCACGCGAAGATCGCTTGGTGCAAGTGCAATTGACGGATTTGAACAAACGTTGCACATACGACTTGGATGACCTTGAAAATCCGAATCCGCGCGAGTACTTATTGGTTGCGCTCCATCTGGCGAAGCGTGAAGGTTGGTTGCCTCAAATGGGCTGGGACGCTGAAGTTTCCAGTCAGATTCCAATGCAAGCAGGGGCAAGCAGTTCATCCGCATTGCTGGTGGCATGGTGCGCCGTGATCGCACATCGCAGCGGCCAGAACTGGAACCAAGAATGGATTGCACGGGCAGCATGGCGAGCAGAAGTGGAATGGTTCAATGAACCCGGCGGCATGATGGATCAGACGGTTTGCGCACTAGGAGGTACACAGCTTATCGAATTCGATCCAGTTTATAATCCCGTTCTCTTGCCCGTTCCTCCGGGAACATGGGTCTTATTTGATTCCATGGAACCCAAGGATACGCTCGGGATTTTGTCTCGTGCAAAGGATCGACGTTTGGAATTGATCGGGGAATGGGAAATGCTGGGAGGATTGGACTGGAATCTACGTCCACCGGAGTTTCCAGGTCACTGGACTAAAGAAGATCAACGGCTCATGATGACCACGCTGGAGAATCGCCGTATTTCGTCAGAAGGTGCAATGGCATTGTCAGAATCCACGCCCGATTTGGCTCAAATTGGATCGTTGCTCCAGGAGCATCATCAATGGTTGAGCCAAGGCATTGAAGTTTCGACACCACGCATCGATCGGATCCTGAAATGTGCGCAGGAATCTGGCGCGATGGGCGGAAAGATCAACGGTTCTGGCGGAGGAGGGACGGGCTTTGTGGTCTGTCAATCACGCCATAATTTTGCCGTGATTGAGGCCATAGACAAGGCAGGTGGTCAGCCTTTTTCCGTTGCACTAGGTGCGCAAGGAGTGCGCATTGAACAACCTTTAAATTGATACCTTGACCTCATGAGATGCAATCGGATTTTGATTTTGGCTGCAGGCAGAGCGACACGAATGAGACGCAGCGCATTGGAGATGCATGGCGAAGCCAAAGGGTCATTGCTGGCATTTAAAGAAGATGCTCTGACCCGCCCAAAACCAATGGTGCGCGTCGGTGCAGATGGCGAACCATTGTTGCAATTTATTTTGGAACAAGCCATGCGTGCGGGATTTACGGAGGTCACCCTGGTGTTGCGTCCAGATGATGCGGTGACCAAACCATTTATCGAAAGTTGGAACGAAACCCCAGTCGGATTGAAAATGCAAGTGGGCTATGCACTTCAATCCAAACCTCTGGGAACTGCGCATGCTGTGCAATGTGCATTGGAACAGGATCCTGTTGCTGCAGGGTGTGCGTTTGTATTGTGCAATGGAGACAATGTGCCCACGCGCCAATCGCTGTCGAGATTGAGAAGTCAACCATTGGGGCAGGCTGTGTTGGCATATGACCGCGATTACTTGGGCCTTTCACCAGAAAAAACATTGGCTTTTGCGGTGTTGGAGGGTACGCAAGGAACGAATGGTGGAAATGGTGCAATGAAATCCATCAGCGAAAAGCCGGAGCAACAGATCATTGATCGAATGCTTCTCCAACGAGGAGCCGTGCACGTGTCCATGAATTTATTCCGTTTGGAAGCTCGCTTACTTATGCCTTTTCTGAAGGAATTGCAGCCGCATCCTACCCGGGGAGAATTGGAGTTGCCAACTGCTTTGCAGCACATGGTAGATGCCGGTCATTCCATCGAAATGATCGAAGCACGCGATGAAGTCCTTGACCTAACACGCTTGACGGATGTGTTGGACATGCAAAAGGGATTGCAAATCCTAGATCCGTTTGAATTGGAAGTTTGCGCTAGCACACCGGCGGATGTTCAAATTGCTCAAATGTCTGGCGCGCATCGAGTGGAGCTTTGCGCCCACTGGCCCTGCGGGGGCTTGACTCCGCCTGAAACTGACATTCGGCATTCCGTTCTTTGGGGCATTCCTGTGCATGCGTTGATTCGTCCTCGTGCAGGACATTTTCACTTCAGTGAGAATGAAAAAGCTTGGATGACGGACCAAATTGAGGCTTCGCTTGCTTCAGGCGCAGTTCGAGCAGTGGTGGGAGGGCTGGATGGCCGTTCTCGGTTGGACTTGGCTCAATTGGAGGCATGGGCAACGCGTTTTGGTGGGCATCGATTGGTGGTGCACCGAGCATTGGATGCAAGTGCTGATTGGCAGGCCGACGCCGACGCCCTTCGGAGCATCGGAATTCGCCGCATCCTTAGCAGTGGAGGAGCTGAAAAGGCCATGCAGGGAACGGAGCGCATCAAAGGCGCGGTTCAAAGTGGATTTGAAGTGACGGTGGGCAGCGGAGTTCGTCCCATCCAATTGGAGCATTGGCGTGAACTTGGAGTGCATTCATTCCATGCGTCCTGCAGGAGTGAATCAAACCGCGATACGCTTCATTTTGATGGACGCGACCATCCAGTCTCATCTGAAGAAGTGCAAGCTTGGTTCCGTTAAACATGCGCACTGATTTACATTTGGGCATGCGACATTCTTTTTCTTGGTATATTATCGTTTCGATCGCTTTGACCTGTCTGAGTTGTTCTAACCCAACAGTGCAACCGGTTTCTAAGGCGATTATTCCTGCGCCGACAGTGGTCGATTGGACCCCAGGTGAGGATGCCAAAGTGATCTGGGATGGCGCTTGGGCTTGGTCCATAGACGCTGCTTGGTATGATCATGTGTCTGCATGGCAGCAGTGGTTGCCAGGAGAAGTGAAAGAGGGAGGTTTGCCGATTTCAATGACGCGCGCGGATGGCCATGCGCGAGAAGGTTACGCGCTTGAAATCACAGCTGATGGCGTGCACATTGAAGCCACTTCTGAGGCAGGCGCATTTCATGGATTGACTTCTTTGAGATGGATGTTACCGCCTGATACCGCGAGTAAGCAGGCTTGGGCGCTTCCGATGGTTGCTATTTCAGATGCACCGAGGTTCGAGCATCGAGGATTGCTGTTGGATTGCTGCCGTCACTTCATGGAAGTGGATTATGTGAAACGAACCATCGATTTATTGGCACTGCATAAGATGAACGTCTTGCATTGGCACCTCACTGAGGACCAAGGCTGGCGCATCGAAATAAAAGCGTATCCCGAGCTGACGGAAACCGGCGCATGGCGAACTGAGACCGACGGATCTCGGCATGGCGGATTTTACACACAGGAGCAGATCAAAGACATTGTAGCTTATGCTGCGGATCGCAACATCACCATCATTCCAGAAATTGAACTTCCTGGACACAGCCGAGCTGCCATTGCATCCTATCCGTGGTTGAGCTGCACAGGTGATTCGCTGGAAGTTCCAAATAATTGGGGAGTCTTCAAGGACATTTACTGCGCAGGCGAAGATTCTACTTTTCGATTTTTGGAAAGTGTATTGTTGGAAGTGATGGAATTGTTTCCGTCTGAATACATTCATATTGGTGGGGATGAAGCACCGAAAGTGCGCTGGGAGTCCTGTTCCAAATGCCAAAACCGCATTCAAACGGAAGGTCTGCACGATGAGCATGAATTGCAATCGTGGTTTATCTCACAAATTGGTGTTTTTCTGGCCGAACACGATCGCAAGTTGATTGGTTGGGATGAAATCTTGGAAGGCGGGCTGCCCGACGGAGCCACGGTTCAATCTTGGAGGGGAATGCAGGGAGGACGTGACGCGGTGGCAATGGGGCGCAACGCGATCATGTCGCCGACCTCACATTGCTATTTTGATTATCCCGTTGAATCGATTGACTTGGAGCGTGTGTATACGTTTGAGCCATAACCGGAAGATTTG
>CAJQMI010000119.1 GCA_905479395.1 uncultured Flavobacteriales bacterium | reverse complement strand
CATTGAAGACGCCACCCACGACATCAACAATGTATTCAATAGTACCCACTCCACTGGAGGTGTGATGAATCCTTGGCGCGTTCCTGCGTTCAACAACACCCTCGGCCACGACGCCAACGTGTTCATTCCGGACAACTCTGCGTTTGATTTTCTTCCAAACAATGCCACAGACGCTGAAATACGTGTGACAACAGGAGGAGAGTCCATCACCGTGCATGCGATCACCTCCTCCATTGATGTTTTTGAACCGGATTTGCGAGCGACAGTGTTCATCGAAGACCTCAATGGCGGCGTGGCAGAACCTGGAGACGTCCTGGAATACACTGTTGTCGCAAAGAACCTTGGCTCCGATGCTGCTGCAGAAGTATACATGACCAATACGCTGGACATTCGCACCAATTTTATTGAAGGAAGTTTGGTCTGGGACTCCGCTCCTCTTACCGGATGGATGACCGATGCTGCGGGAGATGATCCCGGAGAGTTTTTAGCCAACGAGCAAATGGTGCAAGTGCGGATCGGAGCCACAGCCAATGGCACAACAGGTGGCACATTGAACAACGATCCGTTGGGACAGGATAGCATCTCATACCGCTTTCAAGTCCAACTCACCGACGATTGCCTCCTGTTGCAGTGCGATGGAACGCTCTCAGGAGCCGCCAACATCTATGGTTTTGGTGACATCAGCGGCAACACACAAACCAACAACGGCGCCAGTGCGCTGCTCGACGCCAATGGCTGCCCGGTTGAAGAAGTGACAACCCTTGAGGTGCAGACAGGCGTTTGTCCCCCTGTGGCCATTGAACCCGTTGGCACCACATGCTTAGGTGATGACGTTGCCCTCGAAGTGCCTGCATTCCTGGACAATCCGCTTGCAGAAACTTTGGCCAATTACACGTGGTCGGGGCCCAACGGATTCACCTCGAACAATGCGACCGCAACATTGCCAAACGCAGATTTGAGCGATGCCGGAGGGTATTTCTTGGAGGTGACTTTCACTGGACTCGAATGCCTGTTGTCGAGTGCCAATTACGAACTACTCGTGCATGTGCCCACGCCTCTTTTCGATGCACCAGAAAGTCAATGCATCGATGGCAATGCATTTGACTTTTCTGCCCAGGGTGATCAATTTCTTGGAGCAACCTTTCAATGGACATTTGAAAACAGCAACCCCAGCACTGTAGCAGGCGCCTACATCAACGACGTGGCGTTTGTTGAACCCGGTTGGAATGAGATTCTCTTGACGCTCAACGAAATTGGCTGCACTGCAGAAACCTTGGATTCCATTTTTGTGGAATCACCTCCCGACCTCTCTTCATTTGACGTGGATATTTTTCCAGCCGAAGGTTGTGTGCCACTAAGCGTCAGCTTCATCGATGCATCGCCCACGGAGCCCATGGACTATAGCTGGGCATTTGGAGACGGCTTCGAAAGCCTCATTGATGCTCCAATTCATGTCTATGAATTGATCGGCACCTTTGACATAGAGGTCACAGCCACCAGCCTCGGCAGTTGTCCTGCGACGATCACTTTCCCCATCGAAAACGCGGTCACGGTTTTTCCAGCACCGCAAGCTGGATTTGACGTGGAACCCAACATCGTTGAATTGCTCACCCCCAATGTGACCATCACTTCCTTGGCAGATGCCAATACGTTTGTGAATTACTACTTCTCCGATGGTGGAAGCCTGAGCTCCGCCAATGGTGAATACGCTTTTGGTGATGGAGGAACATTTGACATTGTCCAAACAGTCATCAGTCCACAGGGCTGTATTTCGACTGCCGAAGGCGAGGTCGTGGTCAACGGCACCATTTTTTATGCTCCCAGCGGATTCACTCCAGATGGTGATTTTCTCAATGACGTCTGGATGCCAGTTGCTTTGGGTGTCACGTCTTACCAAATGGAAGTCCGCAATCGTTGGGGTGAACTCTTTTGGTCCACTGATGATCCTGACATGCCATGGCTTGGACAAACTGCAGGCGGAGCGCATTTCGCTCCAAATGGCATGTATGTGTGGCAAGTTACATACCGGGACCAGCTCGGATTCCCCGTTATGAAGCAAGGCACCGTTTCGCTCCTCCGATAAGGCAGGATCCGACTCAATCCTTGGGCACACCGATGAAGTCAATTTCGCTCTCGCGAATCAACACGTTGAACGCTGGAATTTGCTCATCACGCAACCAATACCACGCGCTCAATTGCAAATCAATCTTTGCTGTAAGATCAGTCTTTACTCCTTCCATCTGATCGGTCGGCTTGTAAATCCCCATGCTTGCTAGCGATCCAACGTGAGCCAATTTATTGTTCAGTTTGATCGGATAATTGAGCATGTCTTGGTTGCTCTTCAACTTCGTTTGGTACAACACCTCTTCAATGGCGACCATGCTCGAGTCCAAGGCTTCCGCTTTTCCAAAAAGTGATGGATGATCCTCTTTCTCGAGACGTTTCAAGAGCCCTGAAATCTGACTGCGCATTGCGCGCATGTGACGGATGGCATCGTGCGTTTCATCCACCTTGTCACGCACAGATTTCAAAAACTCAAATTGTGCTAAGCGATCAGCTACAGTCCCTTCGGACCTGGGATCAAGTTGTATTTCAAAATTTGCCGTCAACGTATCATCATCCGCCGTGAGCTCAGCAGAATAAATTCCAGGCGGCACCACAGGACCACGAAGTGTCCCCCACCACATCAAAAGCCCTTCAAAATCGTCGGCTTTCTCACACCGCAAGTCCCAATCAAATCGATTCATTCCTTCCTTGACTTCCAACGCATCGTCCCCAGAAGAATCGGTTCCGAACGAACGGATCACAGTGCCTTTTGAATCTTTGAAAGTGAGTGTTGCTGCATCCACATCGGGTGGCAATTGAAAAAACAACCTCACACCAGCAGGATGATTGGTTCCTTTGGTATGTGATGATTTCCCATTTCCACCTCCAAAGCCAATCGTTGGATGCGGAGCAAAGAGGCGCAAAGCATCAGAATCCATCGGCTCCTCCAATGATTGCCAAATGACATCCAAATCATCCAAGATCCAGAAGCTTCGGCCCTGAGTCGCCACAATTAAATCGTTGTCCTTCAGAGCCAAGTCAGTGATCGGCACTTGCGGAAGATTCAATTGCATAGAAGACCAATTTTCACCACCATTGGAACTGGCATAGAGACCGAATTCCGTGCCGGCATACAACAAGTCAGGTGTGTGACGGTCCGCACGGATGACCCGGGTAAAGTGCCCACGGTCAATGCCTTTTGTGATGATGCTCCAAGTCGACCCATAATCCGATGTATGATAGAGGTACGGTGAATAATCCCCGAGCTTGTACCGCGTGGCTGCAACATACAATCCGCCCGGGCGATGCGGATCCACCTCTACGCAATTGACCATCGCATCCTCAGGCATTTTGGCTGGTGTCACATCCGACCAGTTTTTCCCGCCATCTCGCGAAACGTGAAGCAGTCCGTCGTCTGACCCGCACCACAAAAGTCCCGGTTCCTCCGCAGATTCCGTCGCGGCAAAAATTGTCGCATAATATTCTACACCGGTATTATCCTTGGTAATTGGCCCCCCAGAAGAAACCAGCTTGTCGGCTTCATTTCGGGTCAAATCAGGAGAAATAATTTCCCATGTTTCCCCTCCATTGACGGAGCGGTGCAGGTGCTGTGAACCTGTGTACAATTGATTCGGATCGTGCGGTGAAAAGAACACGGGGAAATTCCACTGAAAACGAAATTTCATGCCCTCCGCTCCACTCCCCATTGGGTTTTCTGGCCAGACGTTGATGGCCCGATTCATATCCAGTCCATGATTGAAACGCGTCAAAAATCCACCATAACTTCCACCATAGACAATGCTATTGTCAGACGGATCAGGCGCAAGGTGTGCACTCTCGCCGCCAGCAGTGGACTCCCAATTTGCGTCTGTGATGTAGCCATTGGATGACCGAGAATCAATCCGAATCGCCGAATTGTCTTGTTGGGCTCCATAAATGCGGTACGGGAAATGATCGTCTGTGGTGACGCGGTAAAATTGAGCAGTAGGCTGATTCATATAGGTCGACCAACTCGCGCCGGCATCATAACTGACTTGAGCACCGCCGTCATCGGCAATGATCAGGCGGTCCGAATCTTCCGGTGCAATCCAAAGGTCGTGGTGATCCCCATGTGGGGCGTATCGAGCTTCAAACGATTGTCCCCCATCATTCGAAACGTGGTAGGCCACATTCATGACGTAAACGCGATTGGCATCTTCGCTATCGGCATAAATCCGAGTGTAGTACCAGGCACGTTGCCGCAAACTGCGGTCCGAATTGACCAACTCCCACTCGTTTCCCGCATCGTCTGATCGGTATACACCGCCCGCTTCATTCTCAATAATCGCCCAAACCCGATCGGGATTTACCGGCGAAACAGCAACGCCAATGATGCCATGTGGCCCTTCTGGCATGCCCTCTTGGTCCATGAGCGATGTC
>CAJQMI010000118.1 GCA_905479395.1 uncultured Flavobacteriales bacterium | reverse complement strand
ATCACGTCAAGCAATCCACCTTGACCTTTGACGTGATGGTTTGGAACGAACCGGACATTGAAACGCCATGGGTTTATCTCTCTTACAGCAAAAACCACCCCACTGACAACAAGCGCTCTGCGACCGCAGTGGTTCGAGGTGCATTGACAAACACAGAAGAAGGCTATTCAGTAGCAACATGGGAAACCCTGATGGTTGCAACACCCTATGCAAAAACCCATCGGCACTATGGGAGCCGTCTCGCGATGGGGACTGATCAGATGCTCTATGTGACATGCGGAGAACGTGGAATGCGAGATGTCCATCCGCAAACGTTGCGCACGTATCCTGGAAAAGTGCACCGGCTGCGCCCTGACGGAAGCATTCCAGAGGACAATCCATTTGTGGGCGTTTCAGGTGCGATTCCCTCCATTTGGTCGTGGGGACATCGCAACCCACAGGGCATGTTCATTCACCCCGAAACTGGAGCAGTCTGGACACATGAGCATGGCCCAAAAGGTGGAGACGAAATAAACATCCTCAAGAAAGCGGCAAATTATGGTTGGCCCGAAATCACTTTTGGAAGGAATTACAGCGGCACCATCATCACACGCGACACCTCAAAAACGGGAATGGAGCAACCCTTGCACTATTGGCTTCCCTCCATAGGGGCATGCGGCATGGATATCGTCCGAGGTGACGCTTGGCCAGCAAGCTGGCAGAACAACCTGCTCGTGGGATCTTTGAGTTTTGAATACCTGGAACGACTCATAATCGATGATTCAGGTCGTGTGAGTCGAAGAGAAAAATTGCTCGGTGATATTGGTCGTGTCAGAGACATTGCGCGGAATTCAAAAGGAGAGATATACGTGGCAATTGAAGGTGCGGGGGTAATCCTTCACTTGGATCCTATTCTCAAGGACTGAGCAATGAAAGGGAAAGGCATCAAAACTACCATCGTCGTGGCCATGCTCACGCTGCACCATTTGTGCACCATCACACACGCACAAACCGTAACGCCGACGCTTACCGCAGCGGAGGAGAGTGCGCTGAGAAATTCTGCTGCTCCTCCTCAGGACACCGTTCTTTGGTTGAGCAAAGGACTCATCAACATTCATTTCAGTCAAGTGCAGCTAAACAATTGGGCTGCAGGTGGGCAAAGCAACTTATCGCTTCTGACCAAGTTTGATCAGAACTGGAACCTCGACCGTGAGCGGTTTGGGTGGGACTCCGAACTTCACCTCGCTTTCGGCCTTTTGCACCGACCAGAGGATCGTGTCTTCTTGAAAACCGATGACCGCATCGAGTGGTCAACCAAATTTGGTTATCGAACAACCACGACGGGGTTCATTACGATCATGGCACATTTCCGTTCTCAGCTGGCTCCTGGCTATGCCATTGAGAATGGCGTTCCCAATCGGGATTTGCTCAATTCCAACTGGCTCTCTCCAGGGTATGGCGTCGTTGCTGCGGGGATGGATTACAAGCACCCGAGCAACGCCATCAATGTCTTCCTCGCCCCCATTACGTTCAAGTCAACTTGGGTGATGGACGACTCACTTTCTCAAGCAGGAGCCTTTGGTGTAACGCCTGGAGAAACCAGCCGGTACGAAGTAGGAGGATACTTGAAAATGAATGCCAACTGGAAGATTTCTGAGGAAATCAGCTATTCCCTTCGATTGGACTTATTCTCGAATTTCATGGACAATCCGCAAAACATCGATGTGTACAGCGACCATCTAATTTCGCTGAAAATCAACACATGGCTCACCACGACCATCAGTGCCACGCTGATTTATGACAATGATATTTCACTGACCAAAAACCCGCAAGAAATTGACGGTGCGCTCGTTCCAAACATTGGACCAGGACTGCAGTTGAAACAAGTCCTTTCCGTTGGACTCTCATTGACCATTTAAACCTGAAGTGCGTCCGTCTGAATCAATGCCTTAGTTTTGCCGATTCAAAAGAAAACCAACACCATGAAAGCTTACGTTTTTCCGGGCCAAGGAGCCCAATTTTCAGGAATGGGAAAAGACTTGTATGACGCTTCCGAGTCAGCTCAAAAACGATTCAAGCAAGCGGATGATATTTTGGGATTTTCGATTTCAGAGACCATGTTCTCCGGAAGTGACGAAGACTTAAAACAAACTTCAGTCACCCAACCCGCTATTTTTCTCCACTCGGTGATCCTAGCTGAAATGTTGGGCAATCGTTTCGCACCGGATATGGTGGCAGGCCATAGCCTTGGGGAGTTTTCTGCACTTGTTGCCGCGGGAGCATTGCAATTTGAAGATGGATTGAGATTGGTTTCCGAACGAGCCCAGGCCATGCAAGATGCCTGCAACGCGGCTCCATCGACCATGGCCGCTGTATTGGGCATGGAGGACGAGAAAGTCGTAGAAATTTGCAACAATACTGCTGGCATCGTTGTAGCCGCTAATTACAACTGCCCTGGTCAGCTGGTCATTTCTGGAGAAACCGATGCCGTGCATGCCGCATGCGCAGCCCTCACAGAGGCGGGCGCGCGACGCGCACTCGTTTTGCCAGTTGGCGGTGCATTTCACTCGCCTCTCATGGAGTCTGCTAGGGAGCGACTGTCTACTGCAATTGCTGCCGCACCCTTCAAGGCCCCTCGCTGCCCCATTGTCCAAAATGTCACGGCAAGGCCCGTTGAAGATCCAGCTGAAATTCGCACAAACCTCATCGCCCAACTGACGGCTCCCGTCAAATGGACCCAATCCATGGCGCAAATGATTGAAATGGGAGCCTCTGAGGCCATTGAAGTTGGTCCCGGAAAAGTACTGCAAGGACTTTTCAAAAAAGTAGACCGCGCATTCCCCGTATCAGGAGCCAGCGTGGAGGCTTAACAGCACAATTCCTTGGCATTGGGACACGAAAAAGGCGGGTAACACCCGCCTTTTTCTATGCTAAAACTTTAAACACCCTACGCCACTTCTACTGCGTAAGAGTGCAAGGCTTGTAATTCTGTTTCTGAGACGAGCAAGGCATGCTTTAACCCGTTATTCTCTGACCGCAATTCGTCACAACGACGTTGCGCCACTGCGAGCTCATTTTTCAAACGCATGAACTCCTTAAGCGTTCTCACTCGCTCTTGCCGCGCTGTCTCCAATTGCACCATAAGATCTTCCATACCACAAAGAACGCTGAAGAGGACATGCCTTACAACGGGGTCGCGAACCACTTTTCCACCTTTTATCGTTCATTTCAACAAAAAGAATAAAAACGATAAATGGGCTCTATTCGTTCACTGATTTTGAGATTCGACTCGGGTCTACTAATCGATTGCGCGCCGCCAAGAGGATGACAAACATCACCAAACCAAAAGCACCACTGATGGCATAAAGACTAGGGATGGCGTTGACATCACCAGCAAATCGATGTCCTGAGAAAACAGCTCCTGCACCAATCCCAACCTCTAGCGCCATAAGCATTGTGCCCAAGGCCAAGGCTATTTTACCGGGCTTTGCGAGGTCAGCTGTCCACGCAAAAATAGCAGGCATATTGATGCCAATGGACATGCCATAAACCACTCCTGCCAATGCCGCAGTCAATTGATTTTGAGCCAAAGCCAAGCCAAACATCCCAACCGCCAGGAGAGCAGAACCGATGATCAAAAGTGGCACACGCCCCAGTCGATCAGAAGCTTTTCCTGCAAACAAGCGCATGGATATGGAAGCAATGACAATGATGGTGTTGAATGAGCCCTTGTAGACATATCCCAACGAATCAACAAAATCCGGCGTGATCGTCAAAAATGCTCCAAAAGCAAAAGCAACCGGTAGAAGTGCCATGGAGGCTGGCCATGAAGACCAGTCCAAAACTGGACCACTAAAAACATTCAAGTCTTGCAGTCGAACTTTCCGACTGTTTGGAAGTGATTCCGGCAAGCGAAGGGTCAAAATCAAAGCCAAAACACCCAAAGCAGAGGAAGTCAAGAACATAGCGTCGTATCCAAACTCAACGGTGAGCCAACTTCCAAGTGCTGGTCCACCAGCCATTCCCGCATTTCCAGCGACACCGAGGTAGCCCAATGCTTCTCCCCTGCGGTTCAAAGGAGTCGTATCAGTGAGAAATGCGGTGGTGCCTGTTGGCCTGAAGCCAGTGCTCATTCCATGCAAAAAGCGCAGCAACAAAAACAACCAAACAACCATTGGAACTCCGCGCCAAGCGCTACTTAATTCTGGCTGCAACCAGCCAATAAGAATGTAACCGAGCCCTGCAATCATCGTGACCCAGGTGCCAAAGAGCATGACCGGCCTGCGGCCAGCCGAATCTGCGATGCGTCCGCTGATGAACCGAGAGGAGAAAGCTCCAATGGTGAATAGCCCAACGATCCACCCAATCAAATCCGGGCGTCCCAACTTTGTCAAAAATCCGGGCAATTCGGGCATGATCATTCCAAAACTTGCCATAAAAAGAACCGTACTAGCGCACAGCAACCAAAATTGAGGGGAGAAGATTTGCTCTTCCGGGCGCCGTTCTTTCTTCACTTGCGCGCAAAGATACCTTCTATTATCTTCGGAAGATGCAATATCCAGCGAAGGTTCTTATAGCCTGGGGCGAAGCTATTTCAGGAAATAGGCAAATCCATCAATGGCTCATGCAAAATGGATTTCCCGAACTTGGATTGACTTGCCATGCGCTGCATCACATCGAATCTGCGCGAAGCTGGTTGATGCAGAATGGCCATCCTCACCTCATGGCAATGGTCCGCGGCGCAGAAGGCGAGGGAAACGCAATCGTTTGGCTGGATAACTTCGGTTACAATTACCTCGCACAAGTCGCGCTCGGCGCTGACAATGATGATGCGGCGATTGAAAAACTCATCAAGCTCAACCAGAGGGAATGGGCCGGCATTGCACTCAAAATTCGATCCGTCAAAAATAAAATCGAAGAAAGCAACAATGACATGCACCGCATCTCACCGCGCTAATCATCGGCTTTTGTAGACCAAATGACTCCATTTCGAGTCATCCAGTACGTCATTTGCCAGGCGTAAAACATCTTCGGCTGTAATTGCGTCAATGGCTGCAAAAACCGATTCGAGGCTTTCAACACGTCCGTAAAGCAAATAGCTCTTTCCCAACCCTGTCATCATGCTACTCCCTGAGTCCTGTGAGAGTGCCACATGACCAACAACTTGTTGCTTGATATCATGCAACTGACGAACACCAAGCTTCTTCTCCCTCAGCGCTTTCAACTCTTTGCGCACCAGTGATTCAGCGCGCGCGTGCAACCGTGTGTCCGTTCCAAAGTAGACACTGAATAGTCCCACGTCGCTGTATGGTGTATAGGCACATTCAATGTTGTAGGCCATTCCATGCTTTTCACGCACGTTTAAGCTCAGTCGATTGTTCATGGTTGGTCCCCCCAAATGATTCGCCAAAAGTGCCAATCCCAACCGATCGGGATGGCCGCTCCCCGTTGTTGTGCAACCCATGACATGATGCACTTGGTGAATGTCTTTGGTGAGCCTCACATCGAATGGAGGCACCGCTATAAAGGGCTGACGATTCTTTTCGCCTGTGCCCTTGGGCATCGACCCAAAATACTTTTGGCAAAGGCGAAGCACCTTTTTCCAAGGGGTTGCACCGACGACACTGAACACCATTTGTTGCGGGTGATAATGCCTGTCGACAAATCCTTTGATTGTTTTTCGGTTCATACCGGACACCGACGATTCGTTCCCTAAAATATTTCCTGAGAGCGGATGACCCGCGAACAAACGCTCCTCGAATTCATCAAAAATGGAGTCTGCAGGACTGTCCAAGTAGGCATTGAGCTCGTCCAAAATCACATCGCGCTCCTTCAGAATCTCTTTTTCTGGAAAAATCGCATTGAAGGTGATATCACTGATCAGTTCAATGGCACGTTCCAAATGTTGTTCCGAAAACGAAGCGTAAATCCAAGTGTCTTCTTTCGAAGTGTAAGCGTTGAATTCTCCACCAACGCAATCAAGTCGATTCAGAATATGAAACGGCTTTCGTTTTTGAGTGCCCTTGAACAGCGTGTGCTCAATGAAGTGCGCCACTCCTGCCTCACCAGCTCCTGAACTTTCATCCCGGGACCCTGCATTTATCACAAGACCACAATGAGAGACAGGCCTTGGCACATGCTTGTAAATGATTCGAAAACCGTTTTCGAATTCTGCTGTGTGCAATTCCTCATTCCCCCATTTGGGTGAGGCATGACCGTTCATCTCCTTCATGCCTGTTGCCATGTCTTCTTGCCCGTATTAAAACGGCAAGTCGTCTTCGTCATCTCCGGATGCAGCTGGCATCGGAGGAACATCTGGCAGCGGAGCCGCAGAAACAGACTCAGCAGGTGCTGCTGTCTGGCCTGCTCCCGATTCAATGCGCCACGCGTTCAAATCAACGTAAAAATTACCGTTGTATTCCCGGCCACGGATATCAAACTTCACCAACACCTCGTCGCCTTCGCCCAATCGAGCGATTTGCTCAGTGCGTTCCTTTACTGCTGTAAATTTCACGTCTTGAGGGTATTGGTCCTCGGTGGTGATGACGAAATCTCGCTTATAAAATCCGCTAGGGAAATCTTGTTGGTCAAAGATCTTTTTGACCTTTCCTTTCATTTC
The DNA here is from genome assembly GCA_905479395.1 of uncultured Flavobacteriales bacterium. Taxonomy (GTDB): domain Bacteria; phylum Bacteroidota; class Bacteroidia; order Flavobacteriales_D; family Sanyastnellaceae; genus UA16. Next base: position 18,186 of record CAJQMI010000118.1, on the reverse strand, counting down.
AAAACTCATGGGACAAAAATACCCTCAAGTGCCGGAAGAAAAGGCATCAGTTGAGAACTTGTCAGGAAGTTTCAGAATCAACCTGGATTGAAGGTCATTACCGCCTTTAAAGCCGAGGCCACATCACCTCCAGCAATCAACTTTTGCGCCTGCTTATGGATGGCGGTCTCTAACGCCAATCCATCATTTTCGAATTCCATAAAGAGATCCGACAATTCAAGCAATTTGAAATCATTCACATCCGTTTCGTCGGGAAGCTCCAGCGCCGAGCCCAATTGAGCCAATTCACTGCCTGTAAGCACAGAACTATGGCGCACTTCTGCCGGCAAAGAATCCACACCTATCCCGGGAGCTGCAAGAGGCTTAGGGACGTCAAACAGCGCTTCACCAGATGCTCTCACATAGGCATTGCCCCCGCAGCGACCGACCAGGTCAAGTAAATCAGGCACCGGTTGACCTGCTTCGTTCAAAACGTCTTGACGGAAATGCATTCGTTTAATTTGGCAGATCACCAATTGACCGGCTCCTCCTTCTTCTCCCAAAGAATCGACACGAAGAACCTCACACTCCAATTGAACAGGGCTTTCAGCCACACGAAGTGGGCGAACCAAATCTGATGGCAACGATGTCAATCCCGCCTTCTCAAACTCACTTACACCTGCAGGAAAATCCCCACTAGCAAGCGAGCATGCGTGTACCATGGCAAAATCAACCAAGTTGATCACCACCTCAGGCACCTCCAATACATTCTCAAGCGTGTGTTTCGTCGTATTGCCTCTCATCCGTCTTGCAGGACTAAAAATAACAATGGGAGGATTAGCCGAAAACACATTGAAATAACTGAATGGAGCGAGGTTGGCACGGCCTTCTTTGTCAACAGTGCTGGCGAACGCAATGGGCCGCGGTGCTATTCCACCCAACAACTTTCCGTGCAAATCCCGGCCTTCGAGTGCCTCCGGGTCAAAAGAATGGAACCCACTCATTTCGCAATACGATGGTTCTCAACAACTGAGATAGAGTCCATCACTTTTTCTTTCATTGCAGCTTTGAACGCCGTCATTCGTTCCGCAATTTCCGGATGTGACGTTGCCACAATTTGCGCTGCGAGGATGCCGGCATTCTTCCCTCCGTCAAGTGCCACTGTGGCGACGGGAACACCTGAAGGCATCTGTAAGATGCTCAAAACTGAATCCCATCCATCAATGGAATTGCTGCTGTGAATCGGAACTCCGATGACAGGAAGCGTTGTCAATGAAGCGGTCATACCCGGCAAATGCGCCGCACCGCCGGCACCAGCAACAATGACCTTTAATCCTCGCTCAGCGGCTGCGCTTGCGTGCTCAACCATGCGCTCAGGCGTTCGGTGAGCTGACACAACCGTCATCTCATAGGGAACATTTAGTTCAGAAAGTACAGCAGCAGTTTGTTCCATGATGGGCAAATCGCTGGACGATCCCATGATGATGCTGACAAGCGGTTTGAGGGAGGACTCCATGGTCATTCGTTTTCCTTTCTTTGTTCAATCTCGTCACGCAAGCGTGAAGCATGCTCGTAATCTTCTCGTGCAATGGCTTTCGTCAAATCTTTTTCCAGCGAATCCAAGCTCTTTTTTCGGCGTTTTGGCTTCGGAGCTTCAGGCGCTTCAATCGATTCGCTGGACTCCTCTAGCTCTCTTTCTCCTATTCCTGACATCTTGAGCACTTCTTCTGAACAATAGATTGGACAACCGAATCGATAGGCAAGTGCGACTGCGTCGCTCGGACGGCAGTCAATCTCTTCCTCTTTCGCCCCTCCCTCACAGAGAAGTTTGGCGAAAAAGACGCCTTCCACCATGTTGTAAATGACGACCTCGGTAACCCGAACGTCAAACGATTCCATGGCCGTTTTGAAGAGATCATGCGTCAGAGGGCGAGAAGCCTTCATTTTCTCAATCTCGATAGCTATTGCTTGCGCTTCCGATCCTCCAATGACAATCGGTAACTTCCTGCTACCATTGAGTTCTCCGAGCACCATCGCGTAGGCTCCTGAAGAGGAGCCGCTAAGCGTGATATCGGAGATTTCCATTTCTACTTTCGTCATGCGATGGAACAGATTGAATGCAAAGTTAAGTGGACCGACTGAATCAGTCGTTCAATTCTTTTGCCGCTGCTGTCAATTTGGGCAACACTTCGAACGCGTCCCCAACAATCCCATAATCAGCCGCCTTGAAAAAAGGCGCCTCAGGATCTGTATTGATCACAACAATGGTTTTGGATTGGTTCACCCCTGCCAAGTGTTGAATGGCTCCGGAAATCCCCGCTGCGATGTACAAATTTGGACGAATCGTGATGCCTGTTTGCCCGACATGCTCGTGATGAGGGCGCCAGCCTATGTCTGAGACGGGACGAGAACAGGCCGTTGTCGCGCCCAATGCATTGGCTAAATCCTCAACAATCCCCCAATTTTCTGGTCCTTTTAGCCCACGTCCTGCGCTCACAACAAGCTCAGCTTCTGGCAAAGGAACTTGACCGTCGGCACTCGCGGAATCAAACCCGGTTACTTTTTCGCGAACATTGCCAATATCAGCGGTAAAGGACTCTACCGTTGCATCGCCTGATGCATCTTTGACCCCATATGCATTTGGCGTCACAGTGTAAACCGCTGTCGGTGTGTTCACTGCGACATCCGCCATGGCTTTTCCTGAGAAGACGTTTTTTCGCACCAGCCCATTGGCAGGCAATTCGGTGACACCAGCCACGAGTCCAGCTTGCAATCGAACCGCAACACGCGGTGCTATTGCCCTGCCAAAATGATCGTGAGAGGCAACAACGGCAGAAGCGCCCTCTTTTTGAGCTGCTGCGGCTGTCAATTTGGCCCATTGGCCACTGTCTGTAATTGCTTCCGAGCAGTGAAGCACTTTGTCTATGCCAGTCGAGCCCAAACTTCCATCACCGGACATTTCTCCCGCCACCAAGGCTATTGAAGGCACTCCTTTTGCTGCTGCATAGTCTGCTGCGTAACACGCAGCCTCAAGTCCACTCTTGGTTGGAGCGCCATTTTTGATTGAAACGATTGCTAATACTGACATGGCTTAGATGGCTTTGGCCTCCTCACGTAGGAGACGAATGAGTTCTTCAGGACGATCGGCGTCGATCATTTTACAAGCGCCTTTTTCAGGTGGAAGGGTGAATTTGCTCACTGAGGTGGATGCTTCAACCGATGCCTCCACTACATTCAATGGCTTCGATCGAGCCGACATGATGCCTCGCATGTTTGGAATTCTCTGCTCAGCCATACCTTTTGCTGCACTCGCTACGAATGGCATTGAGACTTCAATAGACTCCTCTCCGCCACCAACTTCTCGGTTCATTTTCGCAACATCCCCCTCTACCTCAAGGCGCGTTGCCAATGCCACGAAAGGCAGGTCAAGCATCTCTGCCACCATCGCCGGAACGACAGAACCATTGTGATCGATGGTTTCCTTTCCACATAAAATGACATCAAAAGATTCCTCCCGGGCGTGATCTGCTATCAGCTGAGCGACCTGCATGGCATCCTGTGGATGCGCATTGACCCGAACGGCATCATCCGCACCGATGGCGAGTGCTTTCCGGATAATGGGATCACACTCTGCTCCTCCAACCGTCAATGTCGTGACGCTTCCACCATGCTCTTCTTTCAACTCAATGGCGCGGACCAGCGCGTACCATTCGTCATATGGGTTGACAATATATTGCACTCCACTTGTGTCAAAAACCGTGTCCGCATCTGTAAATGCAATGCGGCTCGTTGTATCGGGTGCTTGACTAATGCAAACGAGTATTTTCATGTGGCAAAGGTAGGAATTGCCGCTCCAAATATGGAAGCCTTACTCCGCTTAAGTATCGGCTCACGGGCATGACGAAACAACTCCTGCCCAAAGGCGGTTTTGACGGAGCAAATTGACCTCCCAAGGCGATCCTTCTCAATTGTATTTTGATGATTTATTTGTTGGCTTATCTTTGCCGACCAATTTGAAAGGTTAACATCATGCGTGAAGTGCAATTTAGAGAAGCCGTTTGCGAGGCCATGAGCGAAGAGATGCGCCGTGATTCTAGCGTATTTCTAATGGGCGAAGAGGTGGCAGAGTACAATGGAGCCTACAAAGCATCCAAAGGAATGTTGGAAGAATTCGGCCCGGAACGTGTCATTGACACACCCATTGCTGAACTCGGATTCTCTGGCATCGCTGTTGGTGCAGCCATGAACGGACTGCGACCCATTGTTGAGTTTATGACTTGGAACTTTGCAATTCTTGCGGCTGATCAGATCATTAACCATGCTGCAAAAATGTTGCAGATGAGCGGAGGACAATACAATGTTCCAATTGTTTTTCGTGGTCCAAATGGCACTGCAGGACAACTCGGCGCCACGCATAGCCAGTCGTTCGAGTCCATGTATGCTTCCATTCCAGGGTTGAAAGTTGTTACTCCGTTTACACCCTATGAAGCAAAAGGGCTCCTTAAATCAGCGATTCGGGACAATGATCCCGTCCTGATCATGGAAAGTGAAAAAATGTATGGTGACAAAGGCATGATTCCTGAAGGGGAGTTCTTGGTGCCCATCGGAAAAGCCAACATTCGGCGTCAGGGTGACGCAGTCACAATCGTTTCCTTCGGTAAGATTCTCAAAACTGTCCACGAAGCAGCGGATCAATTGGAAAAAGAAGGCATCGAAGTCGAAATCATTGATCTTGTGACCATTCGCCCTCTCGATCTCGACACCATCATCGAAAGCATCAAGAAAACAAACCGATTGGTGATTGTTGAAGAAAGTTTCCCCGTGGCCAGCATTAGCAGTGAGGTGGCTTACCGAGTGCAGCGAAATGCATTCGACTATTTGGACGCTCCAATCGTGCGCCTTTGCCAAACAGATACCCCTTTCGCTTTTTCTCCGACACTCATTGAAGAGGCATTACCGCAAGTGAAAGACATCATGGAAGCCGTGAAAAGCGTAGCTTACGTGGCCTAATGGCCTTCTCTGAAGACAAATACATTGAAACAACCGCATCATAAGAGGATGCAATACACTTATTAATATGGATACAATCCTGCTTTATTCAGTACCAGTAATCGCCATTTTTGGGTTGGTCATCATGGCCGTTCAAGGCGCGTGGGTGCGCAAACAAGACGCTGGTGAATCGAAGATGGCTGAGATCGCTCAGCACATCCACGAAGGAGCGCTTGCCTTCCTAAACGCGGAATACCGAATTCTCGCCATTTTCGTTGTTGTAGCGGGTGCTTTGCTCGGCTTTGTCTCAACCATCGTCGAGACCACTGAAATTTACATTGTAGCCGCATTCGTAATCGGAGCGGTATTTTCTGCCCTTGCAGGAAACATTGGAATGCGAATCGCCACACAAGCCAACGTGCGAACAACGCAAGCAGCTCGAACGGGCATTGCGCATGCACTGAAAGTGAGTTTCACAGGCGGAACTGTTATGGGACTCGGTGTCGCTGGTCTAGCAGTCTTCGGATTGAGCATGTTGTTCATCCTGCTTTTCCAAATGAAGAGCGGCGGAACCTGGGCTGGTGTTGAATCCATGACGATCGTGCTTGAGTCACTTGCTGGTTTCTCATTGGGAGCTGAATCAATCGCTCTCTTTGCTCGCGTGGGTGGAGGAATCTACACGAAGGCTGCTGACGTGGGCGCCGACCTTGTTGGTAAGGTTGAAGCGGGCATCCCTGAAGACGACCCTCGTAACCCGGCAACCATCGCTGACAACGTTGGTGACAACGTTGGTGACGTGGCAGGCATGGGCGCTGACCTCTTCGGTTCTTATGTCGCCACTGTACTTGCTGCGATGGTCTTGGGCAACTATGTCATCAAGGACATGGGAGGAAACATCACAGACGACTTTGGAGGCATCTCTACCATCCTCCTTCCTTTGATCATTTCTGCCTTGGGCATTATTTTCTCCATGCTCGGAACGCTTTTCATTCGTGTGAATGATGGCGCCAAAGAGCCTGAAGTACAACGTGCGCTCAACATTGGAAACTGGAGCAGCATCATCATGACTGCCATCGCCTGCTATTTCTTAATCGATTGGATGCTCCCAAGTGAGATGAGCATGGAGTTCTTTGGCGAAGGGTTGCGCACATTTGGTTCCATCAATGTCTTTTACGCAGTGCTTATCGGTCTGACCGTGGGTGGTGCCATTTCCTACATGACAGAGTATTACACCGGATTGGGCAAGAAGCCAATCTTGGATATCGTACAAAAGTCAGCTACCGGCGCAGCGACCAACATCATCGCAGGCCTTGCTACTGGAATGATCTCAACATTTGGTCCAATTCTCTTGTTTGCTGCCGCCATTTTTGGAGCTTATGAGTTCGCTGGATTTTATGGTGTAGCCATCGCGGCTTGCGCAATGATGGCAACCACTGCTATGCAGTTGGCCATCGACGCTTTTGGTCCAATTGCGGACAACGCAGGTGGAATTGCCGAAATGAGCGAATTGCCAGACGAAGTGCGAGAACGCACCGACATTCTGGACTCAGTAGGAAATACAACTGCTGCAATTGGCAAAGGCTTCGCCATTGCTTCTGCGGCCTTGACCGCTTTGGCTCTGTTTGCTGCCTTTGTCGAGTTCACAGGAATTGATGGCATCAATATCTTCAAGGCAAATGTCCTCGCGGCTCTCTTCATTGGAGCAATGATTCCTGTTGTATTCTCAGCATTGGCGATGAATTCTGTCGGTAAAGCAGCCATGGAAATGGTAAAAGAGGTGCGACGCCAATTCAAAGAAATCCCAGGGATTTTAGAGGGCACAGGCAAACCTGAATACAGCAAGTGTGTTGACATTTCAACCCAAGCTGCTCTGCGTGAAATGATGCTTCCTGGCGCAATGACCATCATCTTTCCGTTGATCATCGGCTTGCTGCCTCTGGCGTTTGGTGTCGATGGACAGTACGCTGCTGAAACCCTTGGAGGTTACATGGCTGGTGTAACGGTTAGTGGAGTGTTGTGGGCCATTTTCCAGAACAATGCCGGTGGTGCATGGGACAACGCCAAGAAATCTTTCGAAGCTGGTGTTGAGATTGACGGTGAGATGACCTACAAGGGATCCGACGCACACAAAGCGGCTGTCACAGGAGATACGGTAGGTGATCCATTCAAGGATACCAGCGGACCATCTATGAACATCCTCATCAAGCTCACGTGCCTGATTGGTCTTGTCATTGCACCGATCCTCAGCGATCACAGCGAAAATGGCGGACATAGTCAAGTTGAGGAGACTCAGATCGAGCAGACCGTGGATGGAATTGCTGAATTGCAGTCCGCCCGCGTAGAGGATTGATTCTCGAATCATCCGCGTGCTTCGACAATGAAGCCACAAAAAAGGGAACCGATTCGGTTCCCTTTTTTGATGCCTCTACTTTCCTACTGCAAGCTTCTCTCGATACGAAACAAGGCTGCGTTCAAATGTTACACAAACAAGCCGTGCAGTTCTGCGTCGACACTTTCAATCACAGCTCCTAAATCTGCTTTGCTCTCGTGAAAACCATTCTGATCCACGTCAATGATAAGAAGCTTGCCTGCTGAATAGGTGCTGATCCACGCTTCATAACGCTCATTGAGTCGGTTGAGGTAATCCAATCGAATTGCTTCCTCATAGTCCCGGCCTCGTTTTTGGATGTTCTCCACCAACTTCGGAACCGAAGCACGCAAATAAATCATCAAATCGGGAGGAGAAATGAAATTCTCCATCAACTCAAACAAGTCCTGGTAATTTTTAAAATCACGGCTGCTCATCAGCCCCATCGCATGGAGGTTCGGCGCGAAGATGTGCGCATCCTCATAAATTGTTCGGTCTTGAATGACCTTCTTCCCGCTTTGCTGCAAGTCAGCAAGCTGCGCGAAACGAGATCGCAAGAAGAACACCTGCAAGTTAAATGACCAACGTTGCATGTCTTTGTAAAAATCGTTGAGATATGGGTTGTCATCCACTTGCTCAAAATGAGGCTCATAACGATAGTGTTTCGCTAGGAGCGTTGTGAGTGTGGTTTTTCCTGACCCGATGTTTCCTGCTATAGCAATGTGCATAATCTTGGCTTCGTTCAATGTGCAAATTAGGTCTTAGAACGTCGGAATGAAACATTGGTTTTCAACAGAAACCCAACAGGGAATAAACGTCTCATTGTGCATGGCGATGATCAATGACCGCCCCATGGCCAGGTGATCAAACTTGGTTCGCAAACAGTTTCTCGCGCGCAACAGTCAGCACTTCCTCCATCAACAGCCGCGAATTCGAGAGCCTCGGAATCTTATGCTGGCCGCCCGACTTGCCCTTGGAACGAAGCCAGCGATCAAAGGTTCCCTTTTCGACCGCTGTGCCTTCAGGAGCCATTAGCGCGAGTCCTCCGGTCCGCTTTGCGTCATAGTCTGAGTTTTGCCGCTTCAGAGATGCATCCAAACACTCCAAAAACAGAGCCATTCCTCCTTGTGGCTCTTTCGCAAATTCGATGACCCACTGATGCCCACCCGTGCGATTCAGACGCATGAAAACAGGTGCTGCAGTGTACTCCCTCACGCGAGCGCCTGTCAATGCCGATGCTTCTGCCACCGCCTTATCTGCTTGAGCCACCATCACTTCTTCGCCGAATGCATTCAAGTAAGACGTTGTTCTGCCCACCACTTGCATTCGAAACGGATGCGTTTCTGTGATGCGAATGACATCCCCGAGGGCATACCGCCAAAGTCCTGCGTTGGTAGATATGACCAAAGCATAATCAATGCCCACCTCCAATTCACGCAATTCCAAGGCAATCGGATTTTCGCTTTCCCATTCTGTCAAAGGAACGAACTCGAAGAAAATTCCATAGTCCAGCATCAAGAGCATATCCTGGGCCGACAAACGGTCTTGCAATCCAAAAAAGCCTTCCGATGCGTTGTATGTCTCGAGGTAATCAAATGGATAACGCGTCTTTCCGATCAGCGATTCAAACTCAGCTAGATATGGAGCAAAGCTCACTCCACCATGCATAAACAATTGCAGATTTGGCCAAATTTCGCCCAGTGAACTCGCTCCGGACAACTCCAAAACACGCTTCGCCACGACGAGCATCCAACTGGGAATGCCTGCCAAAATCCGAACGTCCTCACGCATTGTAGCCTGCGCCATCGCATCGACTTTCTCCTCCCAGTTGTCCATCAAAGCGATGTCCCTGTTGGGTGTCCTGCGGGCCTCAACCCAAAAAGGCAAATTCCGAACAATGATTGCACTCAAATCACCGGAATAAGAACCTGTTTCCATCGAATCAAGTGAGGAAGAACCTCCTAAAATCAGATGCTTACCGTCATATAGTTTGGCATCCGGACGCTGATCACAGAACAATGCCAGCAAGTCCTTTCCCCCTTTGTAGTGGCACGATTCCAAAGAGTCCTTGGTCACCGGCAAAAACTTGCTGCGTTTAGAACTCGTTCCTGAACTCTTCGCAAACCATTGGGTCACGCCAGGCCACAAAACATCAGACTCCCCTGCTTTTGCTCGGTCAATCCACGGTTTCAATTCATCATATGTGCGAATGGGCACAGTCCGCTTGAAATCCCTCCAATTTCGGATGGAGCCAAACCCCGATTCTTGGCCGAACTGAGTTCTTCTCCCCTCATGCAGAAGATTGGAGAAAAGCAATCGTTGAACTTCAACCGGTTGCTTGCGCACCAAATCAATGGAGTACATGCGTTTGCGGATGAACCAACTGAATGCTGAATTGAGTGCCATGGCGAAGAGACTAGCCTAAGTTAGTCTTCTCAGCGCAATTTTTGTGCGATTGCTTCAAATTCATCTCGGAAATGACTTTGGATACAGCTTGGAAAGGTCGCTCAAGAGAACACCCGCTCAATGGCCTTCAATGCGTTGGTGACATCTGCCTCTGAATTGTAGCGTCCAAATGAGAAACGCAGGCTAGCACGCTCTGGATCGTGAAATTTCAGCGAGCGCAATACGTGCGACCCCAGTGTTGCTCCGCTCGAACAAGCGCTTCCCCCAGAACACGCAATTCCCTCTAAATCAAGCAGGAACAGCGCCATACCTGATTTGGGATGAGGAGGAAAAGACACATTGAGCACCGTATAAAGTCGATTTTCCGCATCCGAATTTCCGTTGAATCGGACATCCGGAAATAACGCCTTCAATCCTGTCGCCATTTTGGACTTCAAGCCTCGAATGTGCTTCTCATGATTTTCCAATTCTGAGTAGGCCAAGGCAAATGCAGTTGCCAAACCAACAATGTTGTGGGTCGATTCCGTGCCGCCACGAACAGCTCGTTCTTGGCTCCCACCTTCGATTTGTCCGCCCAGTTGAATCCCCTTTTTAATGTACAAAAAGCCCACCCCTTTGGGACCGTGGAACTTGTGTGCCGAACAGGTGATGAAATCCACCGGCAACGTCTGCAAGTCAAACGCGTAATGGCACATCGTCTGAACCGTATCCGAATGAAAAAGAGCACCCGCAGACTGACAAAGCAAGCCGATGGCTTGAAGATCTTGAACAACCGCCACCTCATTGTTGGCATGCATGAGGCTCACGATTGTTTTGGGACCTGAGGCCAATAATTCTTCCAAATGCGTCAAATCCACCATCCCATCTGCCAAGTGACGCACCAAGTCCAGCTGAATGCCATGAGACCGCTCAAGGGACTGAGCCGTTTTGATGACTGCACTGTGTTCTGCTTCCGATGTGATGATCCGCTCACAGCCCAAATCGCGAACAGCCCCGCGCAAGGCCAAGTTGTCCGCCTCTGTGCCACCTGATGTGAAATAGATGCAGCTCGAATGGCAATTCAGAAGATTTGCAATTGACCTGCGACTTTGTTCAATGATGACTCGCGTCTTGCGTCCTATGGCATGACTTGATGACGGATTTCCATAAGCCTCCCGCAATACCGGAATCATGGCTTCTGCCACTTCGGGCGCAACCGCTGTGGTCGCTGCGTTGTCGAGGTACACGTTCATTGCGTAGAATAATGGTTGCAAAAATGCACCAATTCAAATGAACCAACAATGTGCGAGGACAGAATCTTCAGCGAAGGCGCTAATCAATGCTGCAACAAAGCAAGCAATTCTTCCTTGAATCTGCTCCCCAAAACGTTGGCAGCCTCGAGGGACTCTGCTTCTGCATACACCCGGATAATTGGCTCTGTATTGGACTTACGCAGATGAACCCAGCCTTCTGCCAAATCAAATTTCACGCCGTCGATTGTGTTCACATCAGCCTCGGGATGGGCTTGAACAAGTTTCGAAAGTGCCGCATCCACGTCCGAATCTGGAAGTTGCAGTTTATCCTTCGACATATACCAATTGGGATAACTGGCTCGAAGTTCCGAAATCCGACCTCCGAAGGCCGCAAGGTGTGTCAAAAAGAGCGCCGTGCCCACAACGGCATCCCGGCCACAATGAGAGGCTGGATAAATCACACCACCATTCCCTTCTCCACCAATGACCGCATTGTTGGCTCGAATAGCTTCGACCACATTCACCTCGCCGACAGCACTCGCTGTGTGCGTACCGCCATGCTTTTCCGTGACGATGCGCAATGCGCGGGTTGAGCTCATATTGCTCACCGTATTCCCCGGGGTTTTGGATAAAATGAAATCCGCCACGGCCACCAAGGTGTACTCTTCACCAAACCAACTCCCGTCCTCACACACAAAAGCCAATCGGTCAACATCCGGGTCAACACTGATTCCTAAATCGCATTGTTCTTCGACGACGATTCGACTCAATTCTTCGAGGTGGGCCGGAAGCGGTTCAGGATTGTGGGCAAAGTGACCCGTAGGATCACAATTGACCTCAACAACCTCGCATCCCAGCGCTTCAAGCAACATCGGCATGATGATGCCGCCGGTTGAATTGACCGCATCAACGGCAACTTTCAGCTTTTTGGTCCTGACGGCCTCGGCATCCACCCATTCCAAATCAAGCGCATGATCCACATGCGTCTCCATCCATCCCGCCATGTGTTCGGTAAAACCAATGTCATTGATCTCAGCATAAACAGCTGGTTTGGAAGCGAGCTCCAAGACACGCTCTCCCTCCTGAGCATTCAAGAATTCTCCCGACGGCCCCAGAAGCTTCAGCGCATTCCATTGCTTTGGATTGTGACTTGCCGTCAAGATAATCCCACCTGCTGCTTCCTCCTCAGGAACGGCGAGCTCAACCGTTGGAGTCGTGCTCAAACCCAAGTCCAAAACATTGACTCCCATAGCATTAAGCGTTCCGACCAAGCAATCCCGTACGAGTTCCCCACTGAGGCGAGCATCCCTCCCTACCACGACAGTTGGGCGATCCTGACCAGAGGCCGCTTTAACCCACGATGCATAACCTGTTGCAAATCGAACAATATCGTGAGGTGTAAGTCCTTCCCCCTCCGTTCCTCCAATGGTACCGCGAATCCCTGAAATTGATGTTATGAGCATGAAGCAAATTTACCCCCCGTCTGCCGGTTTCGTGGACTAATCCTTGCAGGATGTGAAAAAAGGACTGTGGGAAATGGCTATGCTCTCAACTCCTCTACTTAGCTTTGATGTTATGAATGGAGAAGGACAAGCATACCGAGACGAGCCTGCGCTCAAAGACTTGGTTCGCAAGTTTGAAGAAATGGTCCAAAGTGGGGACCAAGCCTTCTTCGACATGGACGAATTGGAGGGACTCATCGAGCATTACCTCGGTGTCAAAGAAACCCGAAAAGCGGAAATGGCCCTCAAACACGCTCGCCAGCTGTATCCAGGACATCTGGGACTGAAGTTGCGGCAAGCGCAGATTTGGGCAAACAGTGGCAAACCCGTCAAAGCGGTCCCGCTATTGAAAGAATTGCTATCCATCGATCCTCACAGCGAAGAAATCTTGATGACTCTAGGGTCGATTTACAGCCAAATCACCGAACACAAACAGGCCATTGATTGCTTCAAACGAGCCTTGATATTCGCTGATAGCGATGCCCGAAGGGAAATCAGGATTGACATCGCGCTGGAATACGAAAACTTAGGCACCTGGAAGGAAGCCATCAACAATCTGGAAGAAGCACTCGCAGAAGATCCTGGAAATGAAACGGCCGTTTATGAATTGGCGTTTTGTTTTGAACGCACAGGAGAATTCAAACGCGCTGCCGCTTTCTACGAAAAGTTCCTGGACGAGCAACCCTATTCCTTTGCCGCTTGGTACAGCATGGGGAATGCTCTGCAGCAATGCGGCAAGTATCCACAGGCCATTGATGCATATGATTTTGCAATCGCCATCGAGAGTGCATTTGGTCCGGCGTATCACCAAAAAGCTGAAGCGCTTGTGGCCATGGAACGGTACAACGATGCTCTTCACACTTACGAGGAGACCTTGAGCTTTGAAGACATCACTCCTCGCACACAGTGCTACATGGGAGAATGCCTTGAGCGTTTGGGAAATCTGGATCAAGCTTCTGAATATTACCGCGCCAGCCTCAAACTTGATCCTGCGTTTGCAGACGCGTTCATCGGCCTCGGAGTGCTTGCTGATCTTCAAGGCAGACTTGGTGAGGCCTGTTCCCATTTCGAACAAGCCATTTCGATTGAACCCGAACACGCAGATTATCACCTTCTATTGGCCACCACCTTGAAAAAGAAAGGTGAGTACGAAAGGGCCGAGAAGGTCTACACCCAAGGTTTGATCCTCGAGATTCGCAATGAAGAAATCTGGCTGGAGCGCATCGACAATCTGCAAGTAGCGGAACGTCACGAAAATGCACTTGAAGTGATTGATGATTCAGAAACCGCCTTGGGACTGAACGGGGCGATTGGTTACCGAAAATTCATCAGTCTCTACGCCCTCGGACGCCAAAATGAGGCCTTCGAATTCCTGGAGCATTTGCTCGTTCATCACTTTGATGAAGCACAAAATTTAATTGACTTGTTTCCTGCGCTTGCCAATGATGCGCGCTTCGTAAAACGCCTTGAGCGTTTTAAACCCTAATGCAATGTTTGACATTTCACACCTACCAGAACGCACCTCCTTACCTCGTCAAAATGGCCTAACAATGGTCATGGACAAAGGACTAAGCCTCCGGCAAGCAGAAGATTTAATAGAGACGGGAAGTGATCTCGTAGATTTCCTCAAATTGGGATTTGGCACCTCCATCATTACGCCAAAAGTTGCGGAGAAAACGAAGCTTTACCGTGATGCTGGTTTCGACGTCTATTGCGGCGGAACTCTATTTGAAGCTTTTTACGTTCGAAACGATTTGGACGGCTACCTGCGCTTCATCGACAAAATGGGAATCGAATGCCTAGAAGTGAGTGATGGTTCTATGGTCATTCCCCATGATGAAAAGTGCGAAGTAATCGCAAGATTGAGCAAAAATTACAAGGTGCTTTCAGAGGTAGGCTCAAAGGAAGAAGGCATTCTAATAAGCCCGTCAAAATGGATCCGCATGATGAGCAATGAACTGCAAGCCGGAAGCTTCAAAGTCATTGCTGAAGCACGTGAAAGCGGAAACGTCGGAATCTATCGCCCGAACGGAAGCGCACATGTTCAGTTGATCAAGCGCATTTTGGCCAATGTAGCATTGGAAGACATTCTTTGGGAAGCGCCAAAAAAACCGCAACAGGTTTGGTTCATTCGCCAATTTGGAGCGAATGTCAATCTCGGAAATATCGGTCCGAACGATCTGATACCGCTCGAGTGCCTGCGACTAGGGCTCAGAGGTGATACCTTCTTCGAAAACTTGCCTGAAGAACTCGCTGATGGCAAACGCCTCGCTCCAGAAGAAGTCACAGAGGAAGATTGAATAATCCAATCGACTGCCACGGCACTGTGAAAAACTGACGTTATTTATCTCCATGATGCACTTTGTGAAATGAACACAATTGTACCCGTCATTCTCCCAGCCACGATGAAAAAGTGGCTCGATCACGGAAAGGAATTCAAAATCTTGGACATCCGTGAGGCACATGAGGTAAGCGTCAGTCGGTTGAGCGAATTCCACATCCCGATGGCTTTCTGCTTGGCCCGACAAGCAGAAATTCCGAGAGATATCCCCGTCATCGTTTACTGCCGTTCGGGAGCAAGATCCTCAGCAACGGTCAGTGCGCTCTCTTCAAAACATGGATTCGAAAATCTGCACAGTCTGAAGGGTGGTATCACTGAATGGGCAAAAGTCTTTGAGCCAGGAATGGAAATTGCATAGAGATGGACAAAACTGACCCAAAGCGCACATCCCTGCGCGATTACTTTGGTCTCTACCTGAGGGGAATAGCCATGGGAGCTGCGGACCTCGTTCCGGGCGTATCAGGTGGGACAATTGCGCTGATCACAGGGATTTACGACGAACTCTTGGGCTCAATATCTGCCATTCACCCCAAGATGATTTCCAAGGTTTTCAAAGGAGAATGGAAGGCCCTTTGGAAAGAAATGAACGGCAACTTCCTCGCCGTTTTGGCTCTGGGAATCGGCACCAGCATCGTGGGGCTTTCCAACCTACTGCATCACTTATTGGAAGAATACAGCACCCTGCTTTATTGCTTTTTCTTTGGGCTCGTCTCCGCGTCCATACCCTTTGTAGGTCGAGAAATCAAAGTGAAGAATGGAAAAGCTGCGATCGCTTTTGTTCTTGGCTCAGTGATCGCTTTCGGAATCAGTTCGTTGCCCGTTGCACAAACAGAACCATCGCTTCTTTATCTCTTCGCAGCAGGAGCTGTGGCGGCATGCGCCATGATCCTCCCCGGCATTTCTGGCAGTTTCATTTTGCTTTTGCTCGGTGCATACGCGACGATCATCGGTGCTGTGAAATCGTTTGATCTGGTGCGCATTGCAATCATTGGAAGCGGCGTTATTACGGGACTGCTGCTTTTTAGCAAACTTCTGAAATGGACCCTCGAGCGTTATTACAATGTCCTTCTCGCCCTGCTCACAGGATTCCTATTCGGCTCATTGCGAGCCATTTGGCCCTGGAAAGAAAACGTAGAGCTGCTTTACACGCACAGCGATGGAAGAGAAACATGGTCCGAAGCATTGACCTGGCCTGTCGACCTGACCGCAGAGTCTATGGGGCTAGTGCTCGCTTGTGCGATTCTTGGAGCAGCAATTGTAACGCTGATGAACCGATTCTCCTCACAGCCAATTCATGACTGACAAACAAAGATTTGGCCTGCTGGGACGCACTCTTTCGCACTCCCATTCTCCGGCTTTATTTGCCGAGCGTTTCAAGCGTGAAGGATTGGACAATGCGAGCTATTCGCTTTTCGAACTCGACGAGATTGAAAAATTCCCTCAATGGCTGAGCCAACTGCAAGAAAGTAAAGGGAATTTATCGGGACTGAACGTAACGGTTCCCTACAAAGAGAGCATCTTGCCCTACCTCTCCTCCCTCACCAAGGAAGCAAAAGCAATTGGAGCTGTAAATGCCATCAAACCGCTTGCAGACGGCACGTGGATGGGACACAATACCGATGCTGTGGGTTTCCTCAATAGCATTCGTCCTTTTTTGCGATCGGATCATGAACGTGCGCTTATCATTGGAAATGGTGGCGCAGCCAAGGCCGTGCGATTTGGACTCCTCGAATTGGGTGTCGCTGTGGCCCATGTCACGCGCCAAGAAGTAAGCTGGCCATCGGTTCGTTTTGAAGGGTTGAGCCCAGAGGCCGTAGGACATCACAAACTCATTGTCCAATGCACTCCGGTGGGAACATACCCCGATTTGGACGCGTGTGTGCCGTTTCCCTGGTCGGGAATCACCCCTCAACACTTGGTGGTCGATTTGGTTTACAATCCTGCAGAAACCCAGTTTCTCAAAAACGTGCGAGCCATGGGAGCAGAGGCCATGAACGGAAAGGATATGCTTCATGCCCAAGCCGACGCTGCCTGGCGCTGGTGGAACGCTTGAAAGACTGGCCGCAGCGTATCTTTGCACCGTGAGCAATAACAACCTCCCCCCCACAGAGCAACCTGGAGACCACGAAAATCTCGATGCCATGAGCATTGCAGATCTCGTCGGAAACATGCACACACAAACACGAGCTGCTTTTGATTCTGTTGAGGCTTGTTTGCCTCAAATTCAAAGCTTCGTAGAAGCCCTTGTTCCTCGGATGCAGAGAGGGGGACGTCTGTTTTACATTGGCGCTGGAACCAGCGGTCGTTTGGGAATTTTGGATGCCAGCGAATGTCCGCCCACATTCGGTGTAGAACCAGAGGTCATTCAAGGCCTCATCGCCGGAGGCGATGGAGCGTTGCGCGTCGCTGTTGAAGGAGCTGAAGATGATGTTGAGGGTGCATGGAATGACCTCGCGGCTGCGAATCCTGTCCCCAATGATACCTTGATTGGAATCGCCGCTTCAGGACGCACTCCATACGTCATCGGCGGTATACAAAAAGCGCGCGAGTCGGGATTGTTGACGGCCTGCATCACCTGCAATCCATCCACCCAACTGGAAGCTAACTGCACGCATGCAATGGTCGCGATCACCGGACCCGAATTCGTGACCGGCAGCACACGGTTGAATGCAGGTACAGCTACCAAATTGATTTTGAATCTCATCAGCACCTCGGCCATGGTGCAATTGGGCCATGTGCAGGGTTCCTCGATGGTAGACATGAAACTTTCCAACGCCAAACTGGTGGAACGGGGAATTCGCATGATTCAGAAGGCCACCGGTGTGGATGTAAAAAGGGCGTCTGAATTGCTCCAGTCGAGTGGGAATGTGCGAAAAGCCATTGATCAAATCAAGGGAGATGCACACGCTTGAACCTTACTACGCCTGGCGTAACCACTACGTATCGAGCAGCGATGCCCGCAGTCCTTTTTTCGAAAGACAATACAGCGAATTCGAGTACTCGACAAAGATTTACAATTACTTCATCCATCCCCAGTGGGACTCGTTTGAATCCCAGACCTTATTCTGCAAAATTCTTTTTGCAGATTACGACGAACGTTTCGCCATTCTTGAATTCATTGGCGAGTGGAACGATTGCCTGTTCAACGATGTGATGCACCTAAAGCGCGAAGTCATTGACGTCCTCATCGCTGAAGGCATCAATCGATTCATTTTAATCGGCGAAAACATCCTCAATTTTCATTTTGGAGATGACTGCTATTACGAAGAATGGTTCGACGAGGTGACAGACGAGGACGGATGGATTGCGCTGCTAAATTTTCGAGAGCACGTTCTGAATGACATGAAAAGCATCGATCTGGACAGCTAC
>CAJQMI010000117.1 GCA_905479395.1 uncultured Flavobacteriales bacterium | reverse complement strand
GCACCCAATTGCGCCGCCATCAATAGGGATGCGGTGCAATCATCGGCTTGCGAAAGATTGTGCAACACGGATGTGCCATGACTTA
Source organism: uncultured Flavobacteriales bacterium (assembly GCA_905479395.1). Lineage (GTDB taxonomy): Bacteria > Bacteroidota > Bacteroidia > Flavobacteriales_D > Sanyastnellaceae > UA16. The sequence goes on along the minus strand of CAJQMI010000117.1, from coordinate 7,926 downwards.
GCAATGCGCCAGCAACAAGTCGCTGCATGACCGATTTAGAAGCCGGAGCATGCACCGTTCCTGAAAGCAATGACGGCCAGACGGTGATGTTCATTTTACACCTGTGTAGATGCTAGCTATTCCGCCTGTTAGTGCGATGCACTTGCAGTTCTGGTAGCCGCATGACTCCATGATTTTCAAGAAATCTTTGCCTTCTGGAAATGCTTGAACACTTTCTGGCAAGTAGGTGTAAGCGGCCGCGTCCTTGGAGACTAATTTTCCGATGGTGGGCATGATGAATCGGAAGTAGAAAGCAAACAATTGCTTCATTGGAAAGTGTCTTGGTTTGGAAAACTCCAACACAATTCCCAAGCCGCCGGTTTTGAGGGTGCGATGCATTTCGGACAATCCCTTGTCCAGGTGTTCAAAGTTTCGGACGCCAAATGCCACGATGTAGGCATCAAAAGTGTCCTGGTCGAAAGGCAAATTTGCGCTGTCGCCCTCCATCAATTCAATTTGTTTGGACCAACCGCGTTTTTGAATCTTTTGGCGGCCCACATCAAGCATGCCTGGGGAAATGTCAACACCCGTGACATGGGCATCTGTGAGCCCCATGCGCACAGCTTCAATGGCAAAATCAGCAGTGCCCGTTGCCATGTCCATGATTTTGGCGCCTCCTTCTAGCTTCTGGGCAGCAAGGTGACGCTTCAAAATTCGAATGGACTTTTTTCGCCATAGGACGTCAATGCCAAAAGAAAAGAGATGATTGAGAAAATCATAACTGTGCGCAATGTTATCAAACATGCGAGCAACTTGCTCTTTTTTTGATTCTTGATCCTGAGCGGTGTAAGGCGTAATGCGGGTTCCCATGCGAGTGTTTTATCCAACCATTGTATGGCCTTCAGGATATTTAATGTGTGTTTGCGTCAATTTCCCACCGAGTGCATAGGCGACAGTGAGGGTTCCCACACGTCCGACAAACATGCTTACCATCACAATCACTTTTCCGAAGGGACTGAGCAATGGAGTGATTCCAGTGCTCAAGCCGACGGTTCCAAACGCACTCACTTCCTCAAATATCAGGTCCAAAATGTTGCGTCCTTCCATGCTCAGTATCTCGGCTTCAGATATGCATAACATGAAAATCGCAGCGGTGTTTCCGACCAGAAAGAAAAGCAGCACGCTGTAGGCTCTGGATCGTAAAACGTCGGGTATGGTTCGCTTGAAGAGTTGCACGTGGTCATGGCTTCGAACAGTGCGCCATACGTCTGCGAGCACGATGGAAAAGGTGGAAGTTTTTATTCCGCCTCCGGTTGAACTCGATGATGACCCGATGAACATTAAGATGATGAGCAAGAATAACATAGGTACACCAACTTGGCCAATGTCAACCGTGTTGAATCCGCTGGTGCGTGTGGCACTTTGAAAGACCGATGTGGTGAATTGACCGAAAGGACTCATCCCATCTAATGTGCCGCCTCGCTCCAAAAGCCAATAGCTGATGGATCCAATTCCGACAAGGCCAAGCGAGAAATACAACGCGATTTTGGTCGCAAATGAGATGTGCTTCCATGGCTGCTCCATCCGTTCTCGAAGACGTTCAAAACCAAACAAATCAAAGATTGCGACCATTCCCAAGGCGCCAAAAAACACCAAGGCAGTAATGATCCAGTGAATGCTGTAATTGTGAGCGACTGCAGGATTGGATAAACCTTCGGTAAAGAGCGAGATTCCGGCATTGTTGAACGCAGAGACGGAGTGAAACACAGCATAAAACCAGGCCTTTCCATTGCTCAATCCGGTCAGGCTTTCTCCCCAAGACATGTACATCGCCAGTGCGCCCAAGGCTTCGATGCCGATGCACCACATCAAGACCTTTCCAAGCATGCCATTGCTGGCATTGAAATTGTCTTTGTTGACGAAGTCTTCAATGACTTCATGCTGGCGGACACCAAGTCCAAATTTAGAAGCAAGCACCAAGAAAGAGCCGAACGCGACCAGATTCAATCCACCAAGTTGAATCAAGAAAAGGAGCACGACTTGTCCTTTATAGCTGAAGAAAGTCACTGTGTCGACCACCATGAGCCCCGTCACACATGTTGCGCTGGTAGAGGTGAAGATGGCATCAAGAAAATTCATGCTCCCAGGTGCGGTTGTCATCTCTGGCAACATCAACAGCACGGTACCTGCCGTCACAATCCCCAAAAAACTCATGATAAAGATGATGGCCGGATTCAGTCGCACGCGAGGCAACACGGAGCCTTCGCGAATCAACTCCGCCACCACCACGGTAAAGAAGTACCCTTGAATGAACAAGGTGCTAAAGTCTGATATGGATTCGAAGCCAATGCTGCTGGAAAGCCGACTGATGAGGAGTTCGCCTGTCAGTAAATCACTCACACCTTCAACCACCAATACGGCCATTACAGCTGCCTCAAACCAGGTTTTCCGGATGTATCGAAGCGGGTGGTAATCGTAGAGGATTCGAGTGATATACTGCAACACGTAGAAGGCAAACGTGCCCTTTACGAATCCTAATAGTTGCGCAGCGGTGGCGCTTTCGTTGGGGTAGCCATAATAAATGGCCAGTACAAAAAGGGCAGATGTCGATACCACCAAGTTGAACAGTTTCAATCCATTCAGAACGCGCTCTTTCGAGCCGTACAAGAATACATTGATCCGTTCCCTGATTTCGTGGAGCTTCATTGAGAGAGGGTGGCTGGCTCAATGGCGTCGCGATGCTGCATCCATTCTGCCTTGAGGCGTTCGAGTTCTACCGGCACTACACCAACCTTTTCACAGACCAATCCACCAGCCAAATTTGAAAGCGCTGCGATGTCCATGATAGGCACATCCAATGCGAGCAGAAATGAGGCCACCGCAATGACAGCATCGCCAGCCCCGCTGACGTCGAGAATTTCACGTTCAAAAGCAGCGATGCGGCAGAATGGTTGCGCAGCATCAGGACCATAGACGCAAACCCCTCGCTCACTCAAAGTCACCATGGAAAACATTGGATTGAGCATGTCATGCATGCGCTGCACGCCACGTTCGATGTTGCCATCGCTTGTCTTTTCAATGGCCATCGCCATGCCTTCACCCAATTCTTTGAGGTTTGGCTTGAACAAGGTCACTCCTCGGTAGCTCGCGAAGTGTGCAAATTTCGGATCAACCGTCGTTTTGATGCCGTATTTGTTTGCGGCCTCTATCAGTGTTTTGATCACGCGATCAGTCAAAACTCCTTTGTCGTAATCTTCAAATATGACAACATCTGGCTGCGCTGATTCAAACAGAGCAACGCATCGTTTGATGAGTTCATCTTCCAGCGCATGGGCAATGTCCGTTGTAACTTCTTCATCCACTCGAACGAGCTGCTGCCCATTGCTGATGACTCGGGTTTTCACCGTTGTCGGGCGATTCTCGCTTCGGAGCACCGCAGAAGCACCCACGTGCAGTCTATTGAGCAGCGCTTCGATGGAATTCCCTGCGTCATCGTTGCCAACCACTGTCGCTAGATGAACATTGGCGCCCACGGCGATTAAGTTTTTGACAACGTTGGCGGCACCACCAAGCCTTGATTCTTTGGAATGGACGTCCACCACTGGCACGGGAGCCTCTGGTGAGATGCGATTCACGTGCCCCACCATGTAGGCATCTAGCATCACGTCCCCGATCACAATAGCGGTGACCTGCTGTCCGGATTCTAAAGCAGTGAATGCATCCATGATACGAAGGTAATGCGCCGGGGTTAATGCAGCGCTTTCACGGCATTTGAAATTCGACGCAAAGCCTCCTGCAATTGTTCTTCAGAGGCAGCGTATGAAAGTCGAATGCATTCTGGTGTGCCAAACGCCCCTCCGCCAACGGTCGCCACATTGGCCTCCTCCAGCAAGTACATGGCAAAATCTTGTGCATCGTCAATGGTGCGATCCCCCGCGGATTTCCCGAATAAAGCACTTACGTCTGGAAACAGGTAAAAGGCTCCCATTGGTTTGTTGACCTTCACACCTGGAATGGCACTCAATCCTGCAATCATGATGTCACGTCGCTTTAGGAAGGCTTGCTTCATTTCATCAGCAATGGATGGGTCAGCAGAAACCGCAGCACCAGCGGCTACCTGAGCTATGCTGCAGGGAGCAGATGTGACCTGACCTTGCACTTTCGAGCAAGCTTTTGCAATCCAAGCGGGAGCTCCGATGTACCCCAATCTCCAACCTGTCATGGCGAAACCTTTGGAAACTCCGTTGACGGTGATTACCCGATCTTTCAAGGCTTCAATGGTCCCAATCGAAGCGTGTTTTCCGGTGAAATTGATCAGTTCGTATATCTCATCGCTAATGATATAAACATGTGGATTCCTCACCAAAACAGCGGCGAGTGCATCAATTTCTTCTTTGGTGTAAACGGATCCCGAAGGATTGCACGGCGATGAGTAAATCAATAGACGCGTCTTGTCATTGATTGCAGCTTCGAGTGCTGCGGGTTGAATTTTAAAGTCGTGCTCGATGGAAGTGGCTAGAACTTTGGAAGTACCTCCTGCGAGCGCTACCATATCCGCATAGCTCACCCAATAGGGGGCGGGCAAGATGACTTCTTCACCAGGATCTACCAGTGACAAGACAACGTTGGTAATGCTTTGCTTAGCACCATTGGAAACCACAATTTGGTCGGGGGCATAATCCAAGCCGTTGTCTCGTTTGAACTTCGCACTGATGGCCTCACGGACATCCAGAATTCCAGGGACTGGTGTGTAATGCGTGATGTTTTCCTCGATGGCCTTAATTCCTGCTGCCTTGATCGGTTCAGGAGTATCAAAATCAGGTTCCCCGAGGGAAAGTGAAATCACATCGACACCAGATTTTTTCAATTCGGTTGCCTTCCTTGCCATGGCAATGGTGGCGGACTCAGAGAGTCTGTTGAGCAGTTGAGAGGTACGTTGCGTCATGGCAAGCGATCAATTCAGGTTTTAATGTGCGGCCTTCGAATCTGCAAATTTAAGATTTGCTGCAATGCGAAAAGTCCGAGAGCTCATTTTTTGCCAGAGGCGAATGACAAAGCACCCAGCCCGATGAAAGTGATCAAACCATTGACTGGTAGCAGGGCGAATCCGAAACTAAATTCGTGGGCTGAAACCAGATAGGATTCAAACCCATAACAAATCACCGGAGCAAAAATGGCTACGATTGGAATGAACCGGTCGATGGGCTTCAACGAAGTGGCAAGCCCAAAGGCAAACAAGCCAAGGATGGGCCCGTATGTGTAATTGGCGGCAGTAAAAATGGCAGCAACCACACTGGTGTCGTTCGCACTGCTGAACGCCATAATGACTCCAAAGAGCGCAAAGGTCATGCCCAAGTGCACTTGCTTACGTCGCTTTGTCGCTTGCGCTGACGGCATGCCTTCCGTGCCCAGAAGATCCACACAAACAGATGTGGTCAAAGCGGTCAGAGCGCTGTCTGCGGAGCTAAATGCCGAGGCCAAAAGTCCGATGAGGAAAATGAGTCCAAGCCCGATGCCCAATCCACCATCCAGCGCCACTGTTGGATATAGACTGTCCGCACTTTCAATCGAAATTCCTTCCATTTCAATCCAGCTGTAGAGCAAAGCTCCTAGCGCGAGGAACAAAACATTCACAAAGACCAAGACGATTGAAAAGCTGCCCATGTTCCATCGTGCTTCTTGGAGGTTTCGGCACGCGAGATTTTTTTGCATCATATCTTGATCCATGCCTGTCATCGCGGTAGCAACAAAAGCACCAGCAAGCAAATGCTTCACCAAATGATTGGATGCTTTCCAGTCGTCCCAAACCACCCAATCATTGAACGGTGATGCAGCAATGCGCGAGGGAATTTCAGACCACGACCAATCCAAGGCATCAACGATGGCGTGTCCAGAATAGATGACCGCGATGAGCATGGCTGCCGTTTGGAGGGTGTCTGTCCACACAATTGTGCCCAAACCACCTTGACGGGTGTAGCTCCAAATGACGGCTAAAATCAGAGCGACTGCTGCGGAATACCCCACGGGGATGTTTGCCCAACTCATGACTTGCAAATGAATGTCCCAGCCCAACGGCTGAAGCACAAACAAATCCAAAACAAGAGCGACAAGGAATAACCGAAACGACGCGCCAATGAGGCGTGAGAGAATGAAAAACGATGCGCCTGTTTTGTAGGCTCGCGCGCCAAAGCGCTGGGCGAAATATCCGTAAATGCTCGTCAAGCCCATGCGGTAATACAGCGGCATCAGGACGGCCATGATGAATCCATAACCGATCAAGTACCCAAACACCATTTGCATGTAAGTGAAACCTTGGCTTTCGACCCAACCGGGAACACTGATGAAGGTCACGCCGCTGAGCGAGGCGCCCAGCATGCCGAATGCAACAGCATACCAGGGTGCCGAATTATTCGCCGCAAAAAAATGTTGGCTGTCATCGCCCTTCCTTGTCTTTCGGTTCGTCCATCGAGCGATGCCGAGCAAGGTGAAGACATAAGCAAGAAACACCCCAATGACCATCTGCGGATTCATGTGTCAAAGATGGGACAACATCGTAAATTTGCAGCATGGAACTTCCCTCGCGACTCATTGAAGCGGCCGTGGATCAAATGGCATCCCTTCCGGGCATTGGTCGGAAAACAGCTTTGCGCCTAGTGTTGAACCTTTTGCGTCGATCAGATGAGCAGGTGAATTCTTTCTCAGAATCATTTCAATTGATGCGTCAGGGCGTCAGGGGATGTGCAACATGCCACAACCTTACCGAAGCAGACAAGTGTTCCATTTGCATCAACCCTTTGCGGAAAGAAAATGTGGTTTGCGTCGTGGAAGATCTCCGCGACCTACTGGCAATTGAAGCAACAGGGCAATTTCAAGGCAGGTACCACATGCTTGGAGGTGTCATCAGTCCCATGGAGGGCGTTGGACCAAACGACCTGAACATTGAAACATTGGTAGCAAGAGCGGAGCAGGTAGCAAAACAAGACGAGGGTGAAATTATTTTTGCCCTGCCTGCAACCATGGAAGGCGAAACGACTGCTTTTTATTTGTTCAGAAAGCTAAGTTCTTATAGCCTTCAAGTCACTTCCATTGCTCGAGGCATTGCTGTTGGCGAGGATTTGCAGCATGCTGATGAGGCGACTTTGGTGCAAAGTTTAAGGCAAAGGTTGCCCTATACCAATTGACGTCATTATCTCGTTTTCATAAGGCTGATCGCTTGGTTTGGCTTTAAATTCACAGCGTGGACGTATCCATAGTCATTGTCAATTACAACGTAGAGCACTTTTTGTCTCAGTGCCTTCTTTCTGTGCGCGCAAGCGTGCGCGATTTGGAACTTAAAGGACATGAGGCGGAGGTTTGGGTTGTAGACAACCGATCTGTGGATGGAAGTTGCGCCATGGTTCGGGAGCAATTCCCCGAGGTTCATCTTTTGGCTTTGGATGAAAATCTGGGATTCTCAAAGGGCAACAACCGGGCCATCGAACAGTGCAATGGTCGTTGGGTGTTGTTACTCAATCCGGATACGGTCATTCCCGAGAATGCACTGAGTAAGTGCCTTGCTTACGCAGAATCTTCGCCAGATTTAGGAGGATTGGGAGTGCCTATGGTGGACGGTATGGGGCGATTTCTACCTGAGTCAAAGCGAGGAATGCCGACGCCTTGGGCGGCCTTTTGTAAGATATCAGGACTCTACAAGCTCGCCCCGAAAACAGAGAAGTTGAATCAATATTACATGGGGCATCTTGATCCCGATGAAAATCACTGCATTGAGATATTGAGTGGTGCTTTTATGTGGATTCGCAAAGAGGCCTTGAATCAAGTGGGTTTGCTTGACGAAGCGTATTTCATGTATGGAGAGGACATTGATCTCAGTTGGAGGTTGCTAAAAGGCGGTTGGAAAAACCATTATTTGGCAGAGACTTCCATCATCCACTACAAAGGAGAGAGCAC
>CAJQMI010000116.1 GCA_905479395.1 uncultured Flavobacteriales bacterium | reverse complement strand
AATTCAACGAAGCACTTGAGGATGCGCCTGAATCGGTGAATAACGATCCTTATGGAGCGGGTTGGATCATCAAGTTGAAGTTGAAGGATGTCGCGGATGTCGAAGGCTTGATGACGGCTGAAGCATACGCCGAATTGATCGGCTAACGCCGTTTTAATCATGAGGGGAGACCTCAACGATACAGGCATTGATCGGGAATTTCAGTGGAGACATTCGGCTGTCCCAACCTTCTGGGCATTGCTCATCTTCGGCCTGCATGCGATTCCAGGAAAGGATTTGCCACAAGCCAGCTGGTTGGGAGAAATGCACATGGACAAACTGATTCATCTTATGATGTTTATGTTCCTAAGTTCGAGTGTATTCATAGCGCTTGGGAAATCGGGTTCGGTGCGCAAATACAAGTGGTTTGCAGGAGCTGCGCTGCTGATTTATGCTTTTGGCTTGGAATTTGCGCAAGGAATATGGTTTGAAGGTCGAACCACAAGCTTTGGTGATATGATTGCAGATGCAATGGGTGTTGGCATTGGTCGTCTGCTCTTTCGATGGATATACAGGTGCTGGAATTAAACAACGCATGCGTTAAGTTCCTCCATTCTGCTGCTACAATGCCAAAGTTGTCTTAATTTCGAAGCCCAATAGAAAGCAACATGCTCAGTCGAAAAACTCCTGAAGCGAACCTAGAAAACAAGCGATCGGCTTGGCGAGCCATTGGCTTCGTCGCGTCCTTTTCGCTGTTATTGAGTGCCTTGGCATGGACATCTTACGATGTTGCCATCACACGCGCTCTTGACTTCGAAGCAGATTTGCTCGAAGACGAGGAAATTCCCATCAACATCATTCAGCCGCCACCACCACCACCACCGCCTCAACAAACCACGGTCATTGAGATTGTCGATGACGAGGAGGAAATTGAGGAGGAGTTGGAGATAGAGGATATTGAACTCGATGAGGATACAGAGATTGAAATCATCGAGGACTACGAGGAAGAGGAAGAGGATGTTGCCTTTATGATCGTCGAAAACATGCCTGCTATGGGCGATTGTAAGAAGTTGCGAGGTGATGAACGTCACCAATGCACGCAACTGGAGATCATCAAGTACGTGTCCAAGAACACAAAGTATCCGCCGATTGCCAAAGACGCGGGAATTCAGGGGACGGTGTTTGTCTACTTCGTAGTCGGAAAGGATGGCAAAGTGCGTGACGTTCGCGTTTTGCGTGAAGTTGATTCACGTCTTGATGCTGAGGCAACGCGTGTAGTGGAGAGCTTGCCCTCTTTTGAGCCGGGCGAGCAACGTGGAAAAGCGGTGAGTGTTCAATACACCATTCCGGTGAAGTTCATCATTCGTTAAGCGCCGAAAAATTTTGAAAAGACTGAACGGCTCGGACACTTTGTTCGAGCCGTTTTTCTTGCGTCAAACCGTCGATCAATGCCCAGGGGTGAGCTCTCCGTGCTTGAAGATCCTCAGCATAGCATTGGTGCAGCCTTTTTCTGTCTACTGGGTCGGGCAATGTTCGCAATGGATCTGCTTCCCAAGGAATGTTTGGCGCACACAAAAGGGTAAAATCAGCCCATTTTTCCAAGTGGATTAAACCGGGTACTTCCGCATCGAATACCCAGCGACCCCACCAGCGAATAACCGTAGAATCAGAATCGGATATGACTGTTTTTGATCCACTTTCGATTGCCCTGCGTTCGGCTCCATGACAAGCCTCCAATTGTTCACGGGCCAATCGTTCCAGGTCAGCTACGCCAGTGGTGCCTGCACGCACCCGGGTGTCATTCCGTGCAGCTTCGGCAGCAACTTCCGCCCCGATGGCAACCGATAATGCGGCAGCTAGGGTTGTTTTTCCAGTGGATTCAATGCCGGTAATAGCGATGCGTATCATTGGATTTACCATTGAAAGAAGTCAAACCAGCCTTCGATGGCGAGTGCTGTGTACACGACGAACAAACCCACGGTCCAGTGCATTTTTCGTCCACGGTATAGAATTACAGCCGCGGCATTGACAACAATCCAGTAGAGCCAGTTGGCATGAACAAATTGCAACATCCAATAAGTGGCCAGCAAACTTCCTACTGTCGTGAAAGCATCTAGCCCAGGCCGCCAGGCCTTGCCGTGCCATTTCAGGAGAATCGTCAATGCACCCCAAGTTCCAATTGCGAGTGCTATGGAAATAAAATGATCCATTCCCGAAGCAATGGGCAGTGGGTTGGGCCATGCTTCTTCCACGGCGGACATTCCCAACCATGCCATGATGATGTAGTAAAGCCATAAAGTTGATTCAGCAAGCATGCGTCGTTGCCAGCAGATCGCGAGGTAGAGCGATGACCCGATAGCCGCGAGGTGGAAGCTCCAAGGAGCGGCATTCATGTATCCAATTGTGTAGCCCAAGTTGAGGATGGCCGCAAGTGGTTCGCCCCATCGGTGCCATGATTTCTGATCAAACTTTGGAGTTCCTGCAGATGGGAAGCCGGTGACAAATTCTCGTAGCATCACTCATCAAAATCGCAGCGGCATGGTGCGGAAAGGATCAGTTCCACTTCGCTCGACAACCAACCACGCAAAGCTTCTTGCTCTTCGATGACCATATCGTTGTGAAGCAGATCCAATTTGCGAAGGTTGGGCAGGTCGCTCAGTGATGCTGGAAAGTAGGCCAGGACATTGTCCCAAAGCGCTAAGCTTTCAAGTGCGGACATTTGGTCAATGTCCAATGGAATGGAGTCGATCATGTTGTCTCCCATTTCAAGGGTCACCAAGCGATCCAATTGCGTTAGAACTGCTGGGAATTGTTCGAGTTGATTGGAATTGATGGACAGACGTTCGAGCAATGCGAGTTGTTTCCATGCTGGGCCAATGGATTCGATGCGGTTCCGGTCCAAAATAACCTCACGAAGTTCGGTCCATCCTAGGATTTCAGTTGGAACGCTTTTCAGTTTTCGTTTGCTCAAGTCCAAACGAAAGATGGGTGTGCCGTTCAAACGTGCTTCATTCGCGCTCTCTACATCCTTGAAGATGGGTGCGTTTTCCCAATCTTCAGGCTCAATTGTTTGAGCGGTCAATGGTCCGATTGTAAAGCTCCAAAAAAAGGCCATAAGCAACGAGGGACAAACGCCTTGCCGGCAGATTTGAACCAGGTGTTTAAACTGTTTTCTTAGAGGTCTTTGGTTGGACATGAATCAAATGTCAGTGGGTGGGACTTCAAACGTTTCAAGATAAGAACGAACGTTTGTTTCATCTTGTTGCAGCTGATGTGTGAGTGCTTTCAAGCCATCGAATTCAATTTCGTCACGCATTCGTTTCATGAATCTTAGGTCAATGAGCTCATTGTAACATTGTCGCCCTCCATGCAGCAAGTGAACCTCAATTTGTTGTTGCCCTGAGCTTCCTTCGATGGTTGGCCTTGTTCCAATATTGACCATGGCGGGGTTCCATGTCTTTTCACCTTCTAAACGAGCGAAGACGGCATAAACGCCAGATGCCGGAACCAGTTTGAGCGGATTTTCGATGTCGAGATTTGCGGTTGGGTAGCCCAATTTTCTGCCTAACTGCTCGCCTCGCTTCACCCGTCCAAGAAGGGGATAAGCTTTGCTCAGCCATGTTCGGGCTTGAGCGACATGGCCGCGTTGCAGAGCTTCGCGTACTTTCGTGGAGCTGACTTTGGTCTCCTTGACGGTTTGGGCGGGCAACTCTTCGACGGTAAAGCCAAAGACCTTTCCCAGGTTGATCAGTGAATCAAACGAACCTTCGCGGTTGCGACCAAAGCGATGGTCGTATCCGATGATGACCTTTACGGGTCGAATGCCTTCTGCGAATAGATCTCGAACGTATTCTAAAGGAGTCTTTCTGGAAAAGTCTTCAGTGAATGGATGGATGACGAGATGGTCCAATCCAGCATCGCGCAGCAATTCTTTTCGCTCGTCAATGGTGTTGAGTAATTTGAGCTGATGCTGCTCAGGATGCAATACCGTTCGAGGATGTGGATGAAAAGTGAGCAGCACCGATTCTCCGTTGACTTCACGTGCCCGATGCCTCAACAAGTCAATGACAGCGCGATGTCCAATGTGCACACCGTCGAACGTACCAACGGTTAAAACCACGGGCACATCTGATTTAAAATCGCTGGCATTGAGGTGTACTTTCACTTTTGCAAAGATAGGTTGGTAAACTAGCTCATTCGCTTGTACTTTTGCACCGAAATTAATTAGCTCAATCACCTAATTGCTCATGTCCCAAAAAGGCACCATTTCCCAAATCATCGGCCCAGTAGTCGACGTTAGTTTTCCAGCAGGTGTTCCCCTTCCAAAAATTCTTGATGCAATGCGCATCGAAAGAGAAGGTGGAGATTTGATTCTCGAAACTCAAAAGCACATCGGAGAAGACACCGTGCGTGCGATCTCAATGGATTCAACTGAAGGACTTTCCCGCGGAATGGCGGTTTCTTCAGATGGAAAAGGCATTACGATGCCGGTAGGAGAGCAAATCAAAGGCCGTCTTTTCAATGTTGTTGGTGAGGCAATCGATGGCATTGGCCCAATGACAGACACAGAGAACGGACGTGAGATCCACCAGGACGCTCCGAGGTTTGAAGATTTGTCGACAGCTACCGAGGTGCTTTTCACAGGGATTAAAGTCATCGACTTGATTGAGCCCTATGCCAAAGGAGGAAAGATTGGATTGTTCGGGGGTGCCGGTGTTGGCAAGACGGTTTTGATCATGGAATTGATCAACAACATTGCCAAAGGATACGAGGGCATTTCTGTCTTTGCAGGAGTTGGCGAGCGAACACGTGAAGGAAACGATTTGTTGCGTGAGATGATTGAATCTGGCGTCATCAAATACGGTAAAGAATTCGAAGAGAGTATGGAAGCTGGGGGTTGGGACCTTTCAAAGGTTGACACCAAGGAGCTTGCAAGTTCTCAAGCGACGCTCGTCTTTGGCCAGATGAATGAGCCTCCAGGAGCGCGTGCGCGTGTTGCACTGTCTGGTTTGACAGTAGCAGAGTACTTCCGCGATGGGGATGAGGAGTCTGGCGGTCGTGACATTTTGTTCTTCATTGACAATATCTTCCGATTTACCCAAGCGGGTTCAGAGGTTTCTGCACTTCTTGGTCGAATGCCATCTGCGGTAGGTTACCAACCAACGCTAGCAACGGAAATGGGAGCCATGCAAGAGCGGATCACTTCTACGAAGCGTGGATCCATTACTTCGGTTCAAGCGGTATATGTCCCAGCAGATGACTTGACAGACCCTGCACCGGCGACCACATTTGCTCACTTGGATGCGACCACGGTATTGTCGCGAAAGATTGCATCGCTTGGTATTTATCCAGCGGTTGACCCACTCGATTCAACGTCACGAATTTTGACGCCAGACATCGTTGGAGAGGAGCATTACAATTGTGCTCAAGACGTGAAAGAAACCCTGCAGCGATACAAAGAATTGCAGGATATCATCGCCATTTTGGGCATGGATGAATTGTCTGAAGAAGACAAGCAAACGGTTTACCGTGCGCGTCGAATCAGCCGTTTCCTTTCCCAGCCTTTCCACGTTGCAGAGCAATTCACAGGCATCAAAGGATCCTTGGTATCGATCGAAGACACCATCAAAGGATTTAAGCGCATTCTGAGCGGTGAGTTGGACCACCTTCCGGAGGCAGCCTTCAATTTGAAGGGTTCCATCGAAGAAGTCATTGAGGCTGGAGAAAAAATGATGGCTGAGGCCTGAACCAAGCAAGATGACGGTACACATTCTCACACCCGATGAAACGTTGTACAGCGGAGAAGCTGTTTACGTGGGGCTACCAGGATCGGATGGAAGCATGGGCATCATGGAGCGTCACGCTGCTTTGATCACCACTTTGCAGTCGGGCGATGTCATTGTTCGCACTGGCAAAGGAGAAGAGACTTTCGCTGTCAAAGGAGGAACTGTAGAGGTGCTCAACAACGTGGTAACCGTGCTTGCGGCCTGACCATAGCAATATTGAATTTTAGAAAAGCCTGGCCTTGAGCCGGGCTTTTTCATTCATGGTGGTAGGGTTCTCCCTTCAAAATGGTGTGTGAACGATAAATTTGTTCGATCGCAAAAGGCCGGATCATCTGATGGGAGAAGGTGAGGGGGCTAAGGCTCCAAAACTCATGGGCTTTTGCGCGGATGCTTTCGTCAAAACCATAAGGCCCACCGATGACCCACATGACATGTTTCAACCCACGGTTTTGAAGTTTTCGGAGGTGTTCAGCCCCTTGCATGGAGGTCCGGCTTTTTCCTCGTTCGTCCAAGAGAATCAAGTGATCCACACCGGGCAATAATCTTTCCAAAACGAGCGCCTCTGCCTTCATCACTTGTTGGGCATCAGCTTTGGCTTGTTTCAGCTTGATATCTGGCGTTTCCACAAAGCTAAATTTTCCGTAGTGCCGGAGCCTTTGCTCATAGACAGTGATGCCTTCAGCAATCCACTTTGCTTGTGTTTTTCCCAAGGCTACCAAGGTCATTTGCATGTGGCAAAGGTAGTTGATGAGTTTGTTTCTGATCGAACGAACAATGCGCACGCACGTTTATCTTCGTGCCATGCTTACGACAGAGATGTTGCGAATGATTGATTGGTCCTTGCAAGAGGATTTGGGGGAATGTGACCACACTTCCGCATCATCCCTGCCTGAGGGATTGCAGCGAGAAGGTTGGATCCTAGCAAAGGAAGAGGGTGTAGTCGCTGGTTTGGAGGTCGCTGCCGAGGTTTTCCGTCGTGTGTCACCAGAACTAACCATTGAGAAACTCAGCCAGGATGGAGATCGGGTGACTTATGGTCAAGCGGTATTTCGGATTTCTGGGGACGCGAGGCGAATACTGGAGGGAGAGCGACTGGCCCTGAATTTCATTCAACGAATGAGTGGAATCGCTTCGCGCACTGCTGACGTGATGGATTCATTTCAAGGCACCAAGTGCCGCGTATTGGATACACGAAAAACGACACCAGGTCTCCGAGCCTTCGAAAAATGGGCCGTGCGATTGGGTGGTGGAACGAATCATCGGATGGGCCTGTATGACATGATTTTGATCAAAGACAACCACGTTGATTATGCGGGATCGGTCGAGGAGGCACTGAACCGTGTTGCGAAATACTTACAGGAATTGGGCCGTGATTTGCCGGTGGAGATTGAGGTTCGTGATGCATCTGAATCTGCCGATGCGATGCGCTTGCAATCCATGTTGTGCAAACCTTCTGGAGCTCCGTTAATTGACCGTTTGTTGCTGGACAATCACAGTCCTGAGGAGGTTCGGATGCAAGTTGAACGTTGGGGAGGCCAAATTGATTTAGAGGCATCAGGCGGCATCACGCCATCCAATGCTCTTCATTATGCAGAAACAGGGGTCGATTATGTTTCGATGGGTTGGTTAACCCACAGCGTAAAAGGCATGGACTTCAGCCTCAAATCAACGGACACGCTTATATGAGTCAGTTACCGCCGCCGCCTGTTCCGGAAGGGCCAATGTTTAAGTGGCTTCAAGACCACAAAGGATTTGATCGGTTGCGACAATTTTTACGGCAGCTGAGGCCTTGGAAGGATCAGGACATGAATGTGTACGATGTCTTTCGGTTTTTTACTCTGGGACTTGTCAATGGTTCGGTATCGACCCGTGCCGCCGCGATCAGTTTTCGCTTGTTTGTAGCGTTTTTTCCGGCGATGTTATTGCTATTGAGCATTGTCCCCTTCACCCCATTGGAGACGGAAGAGGTGCTGCTGAGTTTGGAATATTTCTTCCCAAAACAAGCCATTGATTTGTTCGAGCAAACGGTTACGGATTTGATTGATCAGCGGCAGGGAACCCTTCTGTCTGTCGGTGTGGTGTTGCTGGTTTATTATGCCTCCAACAGTGTGAATTCGATTCTAATGGGATTTGGTGAAAGTCCCCACGTTCCGGGCAAACCAAACTGGTTGTTGTTTCGACTGCTTTCGGTGGGATTGATGTTGTTGTTGTCCGTTTTGTTGGGAGTGGCGGTTTTTCTCATTGGTTTTGCCGGAGACCTGGTGCAATGGGCAGAGACGAAAGACTTATTGAATACGGATGATATCCCTCTGCTGATGATGGCGCGTTGGACGTTGTCATTTGCATTGATGTATGCCACCGTTGCAATTTTGTACAACGCGGGCAACCGAATCAAGAAACGCTGGGAGTGGTTTTCGATTGGAGCCACTGCGGCTACAACTCTGCTCATCATTGTGACCTTTGCCTTTTCCTGGTTTATTGGTCAGTTTGCCTCTTACAATACGCTGTATGGATCCTTGGGTACGTTGATGATTACACTTTTATGGTTGAATTCCAACAGTTCCATTTTATTATTGGGCTTTGAATTGAACGCTGCGATCCATCGGGCCCAGCGGGATGCCGAAAACACAGAAAAACCAATTTCATGAAATACTTCTCTTTACTCTTTGCTTGCGCCTTTGCTTTGACCTCCGTTGCACAAAATGGAAATTCCGTTTTGGGAAAGTGGAAAACCATCGATGACGAGACGGGTCGGATCAAGAGCATCGTCGATATCACCGAAAAGAATGGCGAGTTATTCGGGACGGTCGTGGAATTGTTTCGATTGCCCGAGGAAGAGCAACACCCGATTTGCTCTGATTGTGAGGATGACCGAAAGGACCAGCCAGCGCTGGGCATGGAGATTGTTCGAAACATGGTGCAGGACGGAGATGCCATGGAATGGGAAGACGGTACAATCTGTGATCCCAAGAATGGAAAAATCTACGATTGCGAGATGTGGCTCGATGAGGATGACTCCAATGTCCTAATGGTCCGCGGATACATTTACTTTTTGTTTCGAACGCAGAAGTGGTTGCGAGCAGAAGGCTGATGCAGTTTCCCGTTGTCAGCCTGCGCTGGGACATCGTCAGGGCCACCAGGGCAGCCGATGCTTGATGGCTTGCCGCAATTCAGGGAAGAATCCCATCAGGTAGAACAGGCCGAAGCTGCTTCCTGTTCCGAGCGCTCCAAACGCAATGGCCTCTACGAGCGGCGGAGCACCGAGCGCTCCGGCTTCCCAATGAAAGCAGCATGCACAAGCAAATGCAATCAACGCGATAGGTGCGATGGACCAAGTAAACGGCTGAACTCGAAATTTTTTCCACACGATCAACAAACGCCAAACGTTGTTCCAAACGACCGTTCCGAGCGTGGCCAGGGCTGCGCCGCCGATGCCCATTTTGAGAACCACGAGAAAGAGGTAGTTTGAAGCTATCGTAAATAAGACAAGCCCCAAATTGATGGGCAAAACCAAGCGATAGTGTTCACTGAATCCCAGATGGGAGTTGTTGCTGACATTGAGTCCGGATATGATTTTGGACACAGCGATGCAGATAAAGACCACTTCTAGCCCGCGGTATTTTTCAGGCAAAAGCAAAAGGAACGGTTCAAAACCGGCCCAAATTCCCGCCATGAGACTTGCCATGAGCAAAAAGTTGACCCGTGCTGTGTTCTGACTCAACCGTTGCATTTCGGAATTCGAACTGTTGTGAATTTTAACTGCGACGATTCCCCTCACGATCTTTTGCGTGGCTCGCATGGGCATGCCAACGACCGAACCAACGAAGAACCCCATGGTGTAAACTGGAACTTCTTCCAGGCCGAGGTACATCCCAATCATGACATAGTCCAACTGATTGGCAATGATTGCTGCGCCTCCAGCAAATACGCTGAATAGACTAAAGTCTGCGAGCGGACGCATTTCACCCCAGGCAATTGAATCGCTAGATTTTGGCCAGACACCAACCGTTGGAAGCAGAAGCAGAAGCAGCGAGACAAACCATGAGAGGATGTAAGCGTGAATGAACCATTCCAAAGGCATGTATCCTAGTAAAAGGGCTCCGCCAAGGATGAGGTAACTGCCTTTTTGCCAGACTTCATCTACCCACGAGATCAGGCCTGTTTTGAGTTGCAGGGTGAGGAGCGCTCGGAAGATGGCCATCAAGCTCATGACGGCTATGATCACAATAAAACCACCGATATTGTCTTTCAACAAGTCCGCATTTTTGGCGTCCATATTTCCAATCCAATCGCCCCCCCAAATGGCTATGATCATGAGGCACAAACCGATTCCACCACCTGCAATGAGAAGAATTGCTTTGAGGTGTTGTCCACGTTCTTCTTCAGGATAGCGACTGAGAAAACGAACAATCGCAGCCGGTGCCCCAAGCGTGGCGATGGATGAGCAGATGAGCCCCCACGATGTCATGATGCGCAAAAGCCCCCACACGGCCTCGTTTCCGTCGAACGCACGCGGCAACACGAACATTGTATTCGCGGCGCCGAGCATCAAGCCAATGCCCAGTGCAATGGATGCCAATCCGGATTGTTTCGCAATGACGCTCATGGTAATTTAAAAGTACTCTGGCAATGGATCCAGTACAGTGCAATACGCACAATACTTGGATTCGGTTTCATGGACAAGGCCTTCATTCGTTTGATGCAGATGGTTCAATTTATCTGAGATCCAACTCAATAATTTAAAGGCATCTTCTCGGGTGACGAATGTTTGGCCGTCGATGGTCAATGGCAGCAGACCGGCGGTTGCGTTTTTTCCCGAACGGATGCCAGCACGAACGTGATTGATTTGGGCGTTTTCATCGGTGCGTTTTTTTCCATTCGGACCAATGGTTTCAAGAGCAATAGCGGCATACATCAACAGTTGTAGCGCTTTTCCTGATTTGCCATCATCCAATTTCTCAGTCCATGCACCCTTCAATTTTAGTTCGCGTGCTTCGACGGATCCTGTTTTGTAATCTGTCACGACAACGGCGCCATTTTCGTGGTCAATGCGATCGGCCATTCCGTGCAACCGAATCTCTGGAAAGTTTGCGTTCTCGTTTTTGAACGTATGCCCCAAAGAGGCCTCCAATGAGCCAATGACTCGTCCTTGCACTTGCTCCAGTTCCGCCATTTCTGCTCCGATGAGTTTCACCAATGTTGCCTCAGCAATTGTCAGATGCAGGTAGTTCTCACCGAACGAAGTCAATTCCTTGTTGAAGTGTTTTTCCACGGACTCTTGAAGCAGAGGAGTGATGTGTTTTTTGAAGTGCAAGAGGAGGTCGCGGGTCATTGGCTGGTCGACCATTTTGGTCAACCCATCTTCCAAGACTTGGTGAACGATTGTTCCAAAAGTGCTGGAGTTCATTTCTTCCGTGAACTCCTGGGGTTCACTCAGTCGCAATATGTACTGGTAATAAAAATTGCGCTTGCACGCCATAAACGAATTCATGGCAGATGGACTGATGCCTCGTTTTGCCCACCTTTGGAGTCGGTCTTTTGCGAAGGCATCCCACTCCACCGCGGCGATGTCAGGCCTTGGGTCTGGGAGCGGAGCATACACCGTTGTTTTTTGAACGGGAAGCAAGTCTTTTCCATTTGGCCGGAAAGCCCGTTCAACTTGAAGCAGGTACCGGCTTTTTTCAGATGATTCATCTTCGGCGCGGTAAACCATGTGCACATTCCTGGCTTGGTTGAATAGCCGGTAAGTGTAATAGGCGTAGATGGCTTCTTTGTGGTGTCGGTTGGGAAGTTTCCACACCGCACGGAGGTCGAATGGAATGAAACTGTCGGGAACACTTGTCTTCGGCAGGTTACCTTCGTTGCAGTCCAGTAAAATAATCCGTTCAAAGTCGAGCGCACGGCTTTCAATCAGTCCCATGATTTGGAGGCCCTCCTCAGGTTCCCCCAACAG
>CAJQMI010000115.1 GCA_905479395.1 uncultured Flavobacteriales bacterium | reverse complement strand
ATGATAAAGATCCATCCCACCAAATCCGCCTGGCATATCAGAGGCAAAAATGACATCTCCATTGGTGTCAAAAACGGCATGACCACATGAATAATCAGCAGAATTCCAAGGAAAGGAAGGGGCTGGCTCCCACCCAGAAGACCGCTTTCTGAAAAACTCCAATGCGAGCCTAGCGATCGATTTTTCTTCTAGAGTATCCGACTGCATCTGATTGCGCGTGAGCACCGCAAACGTTTGTTTCTGATTAAAATCTACAGGGCCGTCGTGCCGTCGCGCTTTCCCCATTTCGACAAATAAATCCTGACCTCTCAGCCGTTGCCAAAACGAAAAAACCTGCTCCGGATCTTGGGTGTCTTCAATTATACGGATACCTGTGAAGTAACTGCCCGACCATCCATCTTTGAAAGGAGCAATACCCGCCCCTACTTCTGTTGTGCAATAAACAAGGCCCGAGCCATAAGGAGTAACAGCATATTCCGCAGCCTTGGCGTGAGGGCGAAGTCGCTCCACGATACAATCGATGCTATCGCCCTTCATCTCGTCGAGTCTGCTATTGAATGCGACTAGATCATCGAAGTCATCAATCTCAGGAAAATCTTGTCTTGCTGCGATTAGAAACTGCCTCACTTCATTCGCTGGACGCAAACGTCTCAACAATTTCACATGGATTTTCAAGTCAACCAAAGATGCCAACTTCATGTGGATGACGTTTCGACTCCAAAACAGAGCCTGCTCAAAGTTGCCGGCCTTTTCTGAACAATAAATTGCCTGTTGAGCATAACGCAAGCCTTGACTGCTCTGAACTGGTGCTTCCGTTGCGAGATGGCTCCATAACTCTTGAGCTTTCGAAAACTGCAGCGAAGCCATCCATTCCATGGCTTGCTCCTCATGATCAAATTGAGCATTGGACAGGCTGCTGAAGCCTACAAAGAATATGACGACCATTTCCTTCATCATCAGAAATATCGAGGGCTTTGAAAGGCCATTGAACGTCTTCCAAAATCCCATGCAAGTCCTACCTCGTGTGAACCAAAACTCCGCGTCATAAGGCCATTGGTAGGGAAATCAATCGCATAGTGAAATCTCCATCCCTCAATAAATTGATAGGATGCTTGGATGCCCAAACCCTCTCTCCATCTCATCATCGCTCCAACCGACAAGATTTCAAAAAGCCAACATTCAAGATTCACTTCCATAATTGCTGGCGCATTTCCAGTCCACTTGACCAGCGAAACAAGACGCAAATCGACCATCTTATTCAGAGGATGTATGTAGCCTAAGGTCGCATACAGATGACGCTTTTCACGGCTAAGGGGATTGAGGCTTCCAAGATCTTGTTCCAGGATATGAGGCGCAGATAAACCCAGGAACCAAGAAGAAGAGTGAATGATCAATCCTGCACCCAATGAAAAACCCACCCCTTGGTATGGCATCGCTAGAATTGCATCGTCTGGATGCCTCGCGGCTAAAGATTGAAAATCATAACCCGCAGATTGCATTCCAAAGGACAAGCCAGAAGAGAGATAAATGCCCCTAGAAAGTCGAGGCGAATGATAAGCAAAGTGCCCCATCGCTTCCCTAGACGTTCTGACGCCACTGGCATCGTTAGTCGCCGAAAACCCGACACCAATTTGGTTTCGAAATAAAGGAGCATGCACCGACAAAAATTGTGTTCTTGGCGCTCCTTCCCAACCCGTCCATTGCATTCGAATGATCGAAGTCGCACGCACTGTTCCGTCAAGACCGGCATGAGCTGAATTGAACTGTACGGGGTTTTTTAAATACATGGAGACCTGAGCGTCTTGCTGAGACCAACCAATGCCGCAATAAGCTGCGATGAGTATGCTTAAAGTAATCCTCATCGAGCCTCATTATGTATTTCCACAAATCCACGAAAAACCAACGCATCCTGATGCTCAGTCTCGATGAGAAAATAATACGTTGCAGAGGGCAATGCCTCACCAGAACCATTGGCTTCCCATGTTCCCTGCCAATTGTTCTCATAGGGGCTTGCCTCATACACCAAGGCACCCCAGCGGTTGTAAATCCGAATTCTATGCTGCGGATAGAGGTACAGATTCTCGAGATACAAGGCGTCATTTAATCCATCGTTATTGGGAGTAATGATCTGAGTTTCCTCAATTGGGATTTCATCGAAACAAATCAAATCGTAAGAAGCAAACTGCTCACAACCGAGCGCGTCGGTCACGATCAAATTATATGTTCCAGAATAAATTTCCGTGAGCAAGGCTCCGAAACCATTCTCCCACTGATACACATAACCCCCGGAGCCTCCAGAAGCATCTACTTCCAAATAACCATTTGAAACACCACACAATGCCACACCAGAGTCCAGCAATTCGATTTCAAGAGGAGGTCGTTGATGCAATTCCACCGTTGCAGAATCTTGGCAATTGGATGCATTGGTTACCACAATGTCATAGACTCCTGCAGAAACATTCTCAGCCAAATTACTGGAGCTAATTGAGGGAGACCAATCGTAGTACAAATCCTCCCCTCCCTCAACGTCGAGAAGAATGTTCCCATTTGTGTCACCAAAACAAGCCAACGAATCCACATTCACACCTAACAAAGTGAGAGGAATAGGATCCGAAACCGTGAGCTCGGTGGAAGCAAAACACCCAGTGGATTCATCAATAAATTCCATGACGTAGATGCCAACAGCGTCCACCTGAGCTGTAGATCCAACAGGTGAAATTTCTCCTGGGCCCGACCATGAAAAGAATCCTGGTCCGAAGCCTGGAAATCCTTCGAGGGTAGCCAGTCCTGTTTGACAATCCAACCCACCATTCGGCCCTACATTGAATGACAATTGAGGTGTGGGATTCACCGTTATCGTAAAAGATGAAACCTCTACCGGACAATCAAACAAGGCCGCTTGAATCTCGATGACCGTCTGCACTGGAACATCCGTCAAGTTGGAAGCCGTCCAACCAGGCACTGCGCCTAATCCAGAGTCCTGTAGCCCAACTATGATGTTCGAATTCGACCAAGAGTACACAATCGAATCAATCGATAATGACTCATCCACTGCTGTCATAAAATCGCCATTGCAGAGGGAAATATCCTCAAAATGAGGAAGATCATGACTTGGCAAAACAACTAAATCTGCCATCAACGTATCCGATGCACAAAATGAATCATCCGTGAAAATTGAATACGTCAAAGAGTCCAGATTAAAATCTCCATTAAAAAGAGTGTCCGAAACTACATTGCCTTGCCCCTCATTGGCTCCGAGGACACTGGTTTGTGTGGACGGAACCCAATGGATTATCGCATCCACAACTGAGGATGATACTTCCCAATCCAGAGGAACTCCTGAGCATTTCGGACTACTAAATCCAACCAAATTGAGCGATGGCTTTGGCTCGACTAGGACCGTGAAAGCAGTAGTATCCTGACAGCCAAATGCACCGGCGATCAATGTGATATTTGCAACTGAAGCCGTGGAGTCAGACAAATTGGAAGCTGGCCAATGGTCCAATATTCCAAGTCCCTCATCTTCCAAACCGATAAAATCTCCATCATAAAACCAAACATACTCGAGAGCTGGAATGCCAAGATCTTGTGATGGAACGAGAACTGAATCACCAGGACAAAGTTGCTGATCATCTATCATTGGCAGTTCAAACGATGGCGCAACCTGAGCTTGCCATTCGTATGGCTCCGCCGGACAGACAAAGTCAAGTGTCGAAATTATGTAAAGCACACTATCCAAAACATTGGAAACATTTGTCAACGAGTCTTCAATGTGCGTCGGAACCATACCCTGCCCTGATGACATTCCTGAGATTGTCGGATGTGGAGAAGCAGACCAAACCAATGCAATATTCGGAACTGAAGAAACGATACTTGCCTCTAACTCTCCGCCGGAGCAAAGCACTTCGGAATTGAGGACTACTTCAATTTCAGGCTGAGGATGTACAATAACATCCAACGAATCAGCCGCTGAGCAACCGTGTAAATCCGCTACAACTGTCAAAACCGCTAAGGCGTCCTGATTGGTCATGTTGGAAGCGATGAAAGCCTCTAAATACGAGGAACCGCTGCTTGCAAGCCCCACAGAATCTCCTGAAATTGACCAGCTGTATTCCATTTCATTAAAAGGCAATTCATAAGACGACAGTGTCAACTCGTCACCTGGGCAAGCCTCGAGCGGCACAATCTCCGGCACCTCAAATTCCGGAACAACGACGACTTCATAAACAAGTGTATCGGCAGGACATAATTCCAAGGCCGTCGTAAACGTGTAAAACAGCGACTCAACTTCATCGCCAACATTCATCAATTCATCAAAAACAACTGGTCCCAGTCCTTCAGCTCCTCCAATGACTTCACTCAGTGTATCCACAGACCAGGACACGAGAACATCGTGCACCGTGGTGTTTACAATGGCGAAGAATTGTTCTCCTGAACAAATGGTATCAGGAGCCAATGAAGGACTGAGGTAAATTTCAATCTCTGGCATTACCTCGATTTCAATGATCCCAGCGTTTGGATTACATGTCAGTCCCACTTCGATCTCAAAGGTTTGGCTGGAAATGGTTGGATTGACGATCGTCCATTGCGGGAGCGCCAACGGTGCTGGGCCAAAGCCACTGAATTCGGAGATACCGTTCAAATTCCCGTAGGAAACGATGGACCAGAAAATCGTGTCTCCGGGAATAGAGCTATCCAAAGTAAGAGACGCAATCGTTTCACCACTGCACATGGTAAGTTGAGGCGATTCCAAACCCCCATCTTCGTTCTGCAACATCAACTCACCAGCAGGCAAGATTTCACTTGAGAAATAAACAGAGTCGTAATCACAAGCGCTTCCAGCGTAAAACCACGCACCAAACGCACCGGGCTCGAGAACGGTAATGTTCAAACTCGAGGTACCAGAATCCCACTCTTCAGAATCATAATTGGATCCAATGTAACCGTTTGAATGGCCTTCAACACCGATGTTGATTGAATAAGGTACTTCTGAATCAATTATCCAAAATCGGTGCAAGCTATCTCCGCAGACATTGGGTGAAAAAACGGGGTCTATTGCTAACAATTCAAACGATTCACCAGCACACCTTTCTCCATCTGGTAGGTTCAGTTCCAGAAGGGGAGGCAAATCGATGATTGACAAGGCCAAAGAATCAACTCCCAATGGCATACCGTTATTGTTGTCAACTGTCAATTCAATCCATTGACAACCTGCGGAAGAAAACAAGACAGTATGTGGCCCAGGCCCAGAAGTGGAGGATGGCACACCATTCGTTCCGAAATTCCACTCAAAAGTCGCTCCGGTTGTTATACTATCGGAATCACTTGTGAAGATCCATTCTTGATTTTCGCAAATTGCTTCCCCTACACCCAAAGCGGGAGTTGCTTGGATTGCAGCCTGCGGGACTTGAGAATCAAGAGAACACGGAGTCAATCTCACAATCACAACAAGCGCTGCAATCCCCCGAGCATGTCGAAGAAAAGTAAACATCAGAAATTTGGTAAGGCTTGCAATTTACAACAAAGACCATAATTAGACCAAATGACAAAAGGGAACCGGTCAATGACCGATTCCCTTCTCAATAAAATGCAGTGCTAGAATTACTGCGCGATCATACGCATCGTCCAGTAAGACTCACCCGGAAATTCGCCATAGTCCACGGTAACCGTGACTCGCTCAACTCCGTCGTTGTTGCTATACTCGTATACTTCGTACGTGATTGAAGAGGCAGGTGTACCTGTTCCTTCACCGTTCAACTCGCCTCCATTGTATGCTTTGTTGAAACCAATCCATGCACCGAGGCCATCCACTGTGATTTCAGCGTCTGTTGCCGTGAAGGCGTGCACACCTGATCCAAACACATCGAATGGCGCTACTAACGCTTCATCATCAAGGCATTCGTTGCCCCCGCCCATGTAACTCTCCGCCCATACTTGGCCTTGAGTGGCAATTTCAAAAGTACCATCGTCGAAGAAAATAAATTCATCATCGAGTTGGCATGCACGCTCAATGACGCCAGCAGCATCAAGACCGCCCCAAAACTGACCACTTCCTTGCGCGGGTCCAACGATGTAAGAACCTTCGCCATCCAACGTCCACACCTTTCCTTCTGGACTCGACAAATCAGCCGCAGTGAACACCGCAGAACTGATTGAAATGACCTGCGAATCTTGGTCGCTCAACATGTCGTCATCCATTGCAGTAAGCGTCACGGTGTAATCTCCGTCAGCAGCATATGTGTAAACAGGATCTTCCTCTGTGCTGAAGCCACCGTCTCCGAAATTCCACTCGTAAGAAGTTGAATTCGCCGATGTGTTGGTGAATGTCACCGTATTCAAATCCTTTACGTAAGAGAAACCAGCAATTGGACTTGACACAGGAACCGGTGGAATATCCGCCGGGTTATGGTAGCTCAATAGGTAAAAATTCCATGCTGATCCGTCAGCTAAGTTTACAATCGCTACATCCAACTTGTCTGCGATGTCGCCTTCCTCCATGTTGAAGATGGTGTACGTGCGTGTCGCTGTTGGCAAGTAGCTGTCACCGTTCTCAGTCTTGTTTGGCAATCCGATGTAAGCACCAAAGCCTTCGATGACGACTGTGTTTTGTGCACTGTTGAAGCTGAAAGTGTATGCACCTCCGTTCGCCCATGCGCTGAGATCCTCACCGTTTGGTCCTACGAATAGGTCTTGCTCATCTTCGGTGTGGCAGCTCTCTGAAGATTTGCCCAACCATCCGCCGTTGGCATCTGAATCAACAAATACTGTGCCCTCAGTATTCTTCTCCCACGTTCCGTCAGGATTGAATGTGAAGGTATCGTCCAAGATGCATGGTCGCTCGCTCAAAGGCGTAACGCCGCCGAATGACCACCATGAAACATCGCCAATTCCAGGGCCGATGCCCAAAGCAACCTCCTCGCGGTTGAGGATCCAAGTCTTGCCATCTGTTCCCGTGAGGAACTGCTGCGCAGTATTTGGGTTAACCACCGTAATCGTTTCTGATTTCGAAGCTGTTCCCGCCTCTCCGGTTGCAGTGAGCATTACGTCGTATGTACCACCTGCCGCATAAGAATGCGTTGGACTTTGCTCTGTGCTTGAATTGCCATCGCCAAAATCCCATGCATAAGTCGTCGCATTTAGGGAGTAATTGGTAAAAGCTACATCTGACCAGTTTTCTGCACTGATCTCGTATTGAAAGCTCGCAATGACGTCTGCGGGCTCTGTGTTTTCATCGTCCTTGTTGCAAGCCGTCATGACGAGGCCTGAAAGGAAAATAAAACTAAGGACTTTTAAAGTCTTGTTCATCTGAAATGAATTATTGATTTGGATTGATTGAATGCAAACGAAAGAATTCCCTTTGGGATATCACTACTAATTAAAAAGCACTGCGTCTGGATAGGTTGTAAGACCTGTTGCAAGAACCGTTTCTTCCAAAGCGATTGGCAACCAAAGGTGCTCATCACTGAAATTGCCCTCCTTGTCTCCATCACCGACAAACAAACTAGAGTTCGCTCTGCCCGAACGGACGAGATCGTACCATCGGTCGCCCTCACAGGCGAATTCCGCTCTTCGCTCGTACCAAATCAAGTCCAGCAAACTCCAACCTTCGGCAGCCATGACATCGGCAGCGGTCCGGAAATTCCCTGTATTATCACCGGGTCCTGCAGCCCGCTCGCGCACTGCATCGATCGAAGCCATCGCCGAACCATCGTCGCCAGTTCCACGGTGCAAAGCCTCGGCATGCATCAACAACACGTCTGCATAGCGAATCGAATGAGCATTCAACGCTTTCGTCAGGTGCTCATTGCCACCATTGACATTCATGCCTGCAAAAGACTTGTAGTTTGAATACTTCTGCTGCCAGTAGCCTGTAAAGTCCTGTGGATTGTTTTGAGTCATGTCGATCAACGGATCGCAGCTCAAACCTGCATCAGCCATGTCCTGCGCAAGCTCATCTTCTGAAACAATCGCCACATCTCTGCGAAATTGATCATCGTCCAGGAAATGATTCCACAAACCTTCAGTGACAGACATAAATCCCCAACCAGCCTCATAATTTGGGTGCTCGGCGCACAAGCCACGGATGCCGCACAATTGGATCATCGCATTTCCATCAACCCCTTCACTCCACCCCCAATCGCTTGAGTAAAGTGGATTGTGCTGAATTTCAAAAACAGATTCAGCGGTATTTCGCACGCCAAGTTGGTACAAACGCTCCATGTCATCCTCCAACTGATACACACCGAGATCCACCACTTCTTGAAACGCTGTAGCGGCTTGATCAAACAAGCCGACATCATCGCCTTTCAAATCAGCCCAATAGAGGTAAGCCTTTCCCATGAGCGCAAGCGCCGCGCCTTTGGTGGCTCGTCCCTCCTGACCCGATGCAACAAGATTTGGAAGAACCGCTGCAGCGTCTTCACAGTCTTGCACAATTTGTTGCATCACCTCGGACATGGTGTTCCGTTCCAAATCAAGAGCACTTGGTGCAAGCGAAGTGGTCACCACAGGAATTGGACCGAAGTGACGGAACAACTCAAAATGGTAATAAGCGCGCAAGAACAAAGCCTCCGCCTTGAATACCTGAACAGCTGGAGTTTCCAACTCACTCAATTCCAACAATGCATTTACACGTCCAATGCCGATGTAGCTCCGACGGTAAATCGGATGTGTCACCGTATTGATGTTGCTGTTTCTAAAGTCATCAAACTCCTGCCATCCCGGTTGGTCATTGTTTGACGCATCGCCGCCAGCGTTGGCGTTATCCGAGCGAATTTCACCAAACATGGTCGGCGAAATCCATTGACCAAATGCCATTGACCATCCAACGGGGTCATATGCACCGATCAAAGCATTCGAGATTTGTTGCTCTGTTTCGTAGTAGTTGCTCGAGAGAAACTGGTTCACAGGATCCACCTCCAATCGATCCTTGTTGCATGCAGCAAAGACCATGGTAAAGCCGGCGAGAATGAGAAGGTTGCGTAATGTCGTATTCATGATTCTGTGCTTTAGAGAGTTACGTTAATGCCCGCTCCAATGGACCGATTGTTCGGATAGAAGCCTTTGTCAATGCCCGTATCGAGGATCCAACCGCTCGTTCCGATATCAGGATCAAACCCACGGTAGTTGGTGATGGTGAACAAATTGTTCGCCGTGAGGTAAACCTTCACCTCTTGCATCTTTGCATTATCAATCCACCGTTTTGGTAAGCTCCAACCCATCTGGAAGTTGCGCAATCGCAGGAAATTTCCTTTCTCTATGTAGAAGTCGGAAGGACGCTGATTGTTATTTGGATCTACAGACGTCAAGCGTGGAAGTTCGGTGCTTGGGGCTTCAGGCGTCCAACGGTCCATCCAGAAACTTTGGTAGTTGGAGAACGTCACGTCCGAACGCTCATAAGTCCGGAAGATGTCGTGACCAATTTGAGCATTGAACACGGCTCTTACATAAAATCCTTTGTAATCGAGGTTGGTGCTCAGACCAAAGATGTGCTTCGGCCATGGATTTCCGATGTCCGCGATGTCATCTGAGTCGATCACTCCGTCTCCATTCGTATCCAAGAACTTGATGTCTCCAGGCTCAGCATTGGGTTGCAACAAATCACCCTCAGCATTCAGGTGCGTGAAAATCTCTGCGTCATTTTGAAAAATACCGTCGCTTTCATAGCCTACGAAATGACCAACGGCGTATCCTTCGCTCATGCGAGTAATCGCGGTATTTCGAACAGGCCAACCCCATCCGTTTAGGAATCCAGTCTCGCCTGCAACGTTGATGACTTCATTGGTAAAGTGCGTGTAATTCAATGTCGTTGAGATGTCAACATCGTAAATAGAAGCCCGGTGTGTCAATGACAGCTCCACTCCTTGGTTGCGAATTTCACCCAAGTTGGAAATGGGATTGTTGGTGGCTCCAATGTATCCAGGAATCAACTGTGCCATCAACAGGTCTTTGGTGGTTTTGCGGTAAACATCTGCTTCGATGGTCAGCTTGTCATCGAACAATCCGATCTCCACACCAATGTCAATTTGTTCGCTTTCTTCCCATTTCACGTTTGGATTAGCAGGAGTGGCCATCGCAGAACCTGTATTCAGGGTTTGCTCATCAGTTCCAAATGCGTAGGTGAATGCGTTTTCAACCCGCGACACATAGCTCAATGGTGCGATGCGATCGGAACCATTGACACCCCATGATGCACGAATCTTTAGAAAACTCAAATCTTCAAAACCTCCCATGAATTCCTCGTTCGACGCTACCCAACCGGCAGAGAATGATGGAAAAACACCGAATTGATTGTTCGTTCCGAAGTTGGATGAACCATCGCGGCGCACTGTGGCAGAAAAGAGGTACTTCTCGTCATAATCATAAAGCAGTCGAGAGAACGAACTGATCAGCGCATAGTCCACGGATGCTCCGCCGAACGTGAGGTCCAGCGTGTCCTGCCCTGCGTCCAGGTATTGGAAGTTCGGATTGAACTGTGAATCAAAAGGAATGTTCGATGTTGAACCTCCCACTTGGCGGTATTCATTCGCTCGGAACGAAGTTCCAAGGAGGAAGTCAAAATTGTGCTTGTCATTCACTGTCTTCACATAATTGGCAGTGTTTTCCCACTGGATGCCTTGGAAGTTCCCTGAACCCTGCCCCACATCGTTGGTCAAGTTGCTAGCAGCGGGATGGAATTCATACGTCGGAGTGAAGTTGCGGTAGTCCCACCAGTTGAGGTCGAAACCGAGGTCAGTCTTCAAACGCAACCCTTCAAGCAACTCAGCTTCGAGGTAAACGTTGCCCAAAATCTGATCGGATTTACCATCACCATTCATCAGCCACAACCGGCTCATTGGATTGATGTATTCCTTTTGCACCCATGGCGACTGGGCAAAGCCGTATTGGCCTTCATCACTGTATACCGGTGTCAATGGATCGTATGCAAACGCATCCGACTGCACGCCACCAAATGCATTGTTTGTTCCAATGTTGTTGTTGTCTGTGCGGTTGAGGTAAAGGTTTTGACCAACCGTCAAAATTCCCTTGACTTTTTTGGTGGAATTGTAACGCAACGCGTAACGCTTGTAGTTGGACTTTTCGCCACCAATCACTCCATTTTGGTTCCAATAGTCAATGGACAAGTATGAATTTTTACCTGAAGCGGTGATTCGATGATTGACCACTTGTGCTGGGTTAAAAATCACATCCATCCAATCCGTATCATTGGATAAGGCGTCACCCAAATTAGGAAATCCCAAGGCATTCAACGCCGCGGTCTGATTGCTGTTTGCATACTTCTCACGCATCAACATCACGTAATCTTCAGCACCGAGCATTTCGGGAAGCTTCCAAGGACGTGAGTTCAAGTAGCTCGTGGAGTAGGTGATTGAACCGGCGTCTTTGCCTGTGCCACTCTTTGTCGTGATGATCACGACACCATTGGCGGCACGCGCACCATAAATGGCGCTCGATGCGGCATCTTTCAACACATCCACTGACTCAATATCGCTTGGATTGAGGTTGTCTATGTTTCCAACCTGCAAGCCGTCCACTACAAAGAGCGGGGTGTTGTCACCATTGGTGCTAATGCCACGGATGAGGATGCTTTTCCCAGCCCCTGGCTGTCCACTCGATTCGTTGATAAGCAAACCTGAAGTTTGGCCTTCAAGTGCACTGATCACATCCGGAACGGCAATGCCCTCGATGTCTTTGGAATCGATTTTGGAAATAGAACCTGTGGAGACTTTCTTTTTCTGGCGCCCATAACCCACAACGACGACTTCATCGACCAACTCTGCATCCACCATCATACGCACCGTCAATGGCGTAGCGCTTGTGACAGCGATTGTCTGCGACTCGTAGCCTATAAAACTAAAGACGAGATTCACAGGCAACGCATTGACACTGATTGAAAATGCTCCAGAAACATCGGCGACAGCGCCTGTGGTAGTGCCTTCCAACATAACCGTGGTGCCGATCAAGGCATTTTCTGAATCGCCGTCAAGAATTTTTCCTGACACGGCAACTGATTGGGCTTGAGCGTTGATGCTGGCAAATGAAAAAGCCAGCAAAAGGACAAGCGACGTGCGCACATCGCGCAGCAAATTCCTATTCATAAAGGATGAATTTTAAAGGGAAAGTAAATCCTAAACCCTAGGTACAGCTCATTAAGACTCCCTAGAATCGTGTGCAATTTACACTGAATGTTTTAATTGCCAAAGAAGCTTTGATCATTCATCGAAGCAAGATCATTTCGAAGCTTTCACAAAACGCCCCACTTCGATTTCACCGTTTTCTTTCTGGACGAATACGTGATAGAGTCCCATCGCAAAGTCGGTCAGATCAAGTGGGACTTCAAGGGTCGAGACGTTTTCAAAAACTTCGCCGTATACCGGCCTTCCCCGTGAATCATAAATGGACAGACCCAAATCTTGACTGAGGAAGGAGGCGTAAGCGATGGTGATTTGATTCGTTGCTGGATTCGGGTAGGTCACAATGCTATTGAAAGCAAAACCGTAAGCCACCTCCTCTTCTTCTTCCTCTTCTTCCTCTTCTTCCACTTCATCGTAGTTGAACTGAATCCAATTTAGGTTGAATGGTGCATCGGTGATTTGAACGCGCAACATGTAGGCGCCCGTGTCGAGGTTAGCAGTTTCTGTTGTGGTGGACCAATCTTGCCATCCACCTGTGGGCTCAAAATCTGATTGGCACACGTAGATTACCTGACCATTTTCACGCACCAGACGCACCAAAACCGAACCTGCCCCATCTTGCGACGCCGTTCGGAAGTCCACAGTGTAGAAACCCGCCTTATTCACCACCACTTGGTATTCCAAAATATCTCCGGCGTCCAAGTAACCCACATTTTGTCCTCCTCCGACGTCTGACGTGGACTCCAACTCCACACCGCTTTGGAAGGAGAAATCCTCTGCCTCAATGCGCCCTGGAATTTCATGCTCAACATCGAGCGTATTCAGGACGTCTTCCAATTGGAAGGTCTCAAGCGTTGTCCCATCTTCTGCTTGCACGTTCTGTCCAGCGAAAGAAATTTTGATGACATCAGTGCCCTTGAGGGGCGATTCCATTTCAAAAATGACCATGCGGTTGTTCATGGGGTCAAGCGAAATCTCATTGAAACTGACCATCTCGCCGTTAACTTGTATCTCGAACCCTCCAGGCGCATCCACTAGCGGAGCCTGAATGGGTTTGTTTACTGACATTTCAATTTGATCGTTATTCAATGTTTTCGCAGAAACAAATTCATGGTCCGCATCAACAGGTGAGATCCCTGAATAAAGAAAGTCGAAGCTGTTCAGATTGAATCCGGGTTGATCCATGTGAAAAGTCAATGTCGATTCACCTTCATACAAGATTACATCCTCAACAACAACAGACGTCCAGTTTTCCCATCCCCCAGAGTTTGCGACAGACAGCGGCTGCGAAACATCCGCACCATTCACTTCAAAATGAAACGTGCCGTCGTCTGCACCCGCAGCGACCCTCAATTCAACATCATAGACTCCTGACACCTCCACGTTGACCGTATAATTCATCCACTCATCCGATGCCAACCACCCCACGTTGTAACCATTGGAATTGACTTGGTCGCCGCATGGCTGAACATCGACTCCATCATTTCGGTAAGCCCATCCGCTATTCCACTCCGTGTAATTGCCTGTGGACACATGGTAGTTTGCTGTTTTGGTATCCGAATATGCAGCGCCAACAACTCCCAAATCAAAGTCAGTGGCGAAAACCACGCCGGGGATGGACTGCACTTCCTTGAAAGGGCGTGTTTCATCCGAATATACTTGCCGGAACATTGCGTCGGCTACATCAGCTTTGTAGTCGCAGTTTGCGGTTTTCAAATTCTCCGCAAGTTCCATCAAAGTGGCCGTTGCAGCTTCCGTTGTCGGCGCAGGTCCGTTGCCGCCCCAAAAATTTAACAAGGCCTGGTAATTGTCTGTTTTTGGAATGCTCAGGATAGCAGAGATGTTGTCAACCTTTTTCAGTGGCCACCATGCCCATCCGATGCCAAGGTCTTCCAAAAGACGAATGGCATCCCGGAACCAAACATTGGAATTTTCTCCACTCTCACCCAAATAGAGCGGGACATTGAACTCATTCCGCATACTCGTCACCCACTGCATGGTTTCGGCAGTATTGGTGCTCCAATATTTGTGAGGCGAAT
Organism: uncultured Flavobacteriales bacterium; assembly: GCA_905479395.1. GTDB lineage: Bacteria > Bacteroidota > Bacteroidia > Flavobacteriales_D > Sanyastnellaceae > UA16. The sequence continues at coordinate 530 of CAJQMI010000115.1, read as the reverse complement.
ACACGAGGTTATCGTCCCATGGCGGCGTCAACCCTGTGAAATCATTGGCCCACCAATTCCCTTCGATGAAAATGATGTGATCCTCATCCACTGTGCGAATGCTATCCGTAACCTCTTCGTACAAGGTCCTCATCGCCGTATTTCCTGGCAAATCCCAATTGGGCTCGTTGAGCAAGTCGTAGCCTGCGATCCAATCTTCATCTGCATAAATTTCGGCCAAGCGCTTCCACAATGCGACCATTTTATCACGGTTCTCTTGGCTTTGCCACAAAGAGGGGTTCGCTGGATTGTAATCAGAAATTGCGGCATCATAACCCTGCCCCCCCGGAGCAGCGTGAAGGTCGAGAACCACATAGATCTCATTCTGCTTGCACCACGAGACGAGGCTATCGGTCAATTCGAATCCAATCTCAAGCCACGTGTTCTCGCCTGGGACGGGTTCTTCTTCGATCGGCAACGTGAACAAGTTGTAGTGCATTGGCAAACGAACGGAGTTGAATCCCCATGACTTCATGGAGTCGATGTCGCTT
>CAJQMI010000114.1 GCA_905479395.1 uncultured Flavobacteriales bacterium | reverse complement strand
CCGTTTAACAAAACCCGTTCTATATGAACCGATACGAAACTGTTTTCATTATGACTCCCGTGCTATCTGCAGACCAGGTAGCGGAAACAGTAGAGAAGTACAAGGCTTACCTCAAAGAGAACAATGCTAAGATTGTTCATGAGGAGTCTTGGGGATTGCGAAAATTGGCTTACCCGATCCAAAAGAAATCAACTGGTTTCTACCAGCTTTTGGAATTCGAAGCCGATACTTCCGTGATCCTACCCTTCGAAACTGAGTTCCGGAGAGACGAGCGAATCATTCGCTTTTTGTCCACTCGCATGGACAAATTTCACGTTGAATACGCCGAAATGCGTAGGAACAAATCAAAAGAGGCACCAAAAGCTGCCCCTGCAACAACCGAAGAGGCTTAATTCTTAAAGTACAATACCATGGCGGACAAGAACGTACGTTACCTGAATCCCATCAGCATTGACACCCAGAAGGAGAAGTACTGTCGCTTCAAGAAGAAGGGCATTAAGTACATCGACTACAAGGATGCTAGTTTCCTTTTGATGCTTTGCAATGAGCAGGGAAAAATTTTACCTCGTCGCTTGACTGGAACTTCATTGAAGTACCAGCGTAAAGTTGGACAGGCAATCAAAAAAGCGCGTCACCTGGCTCTAATGCCATACGTGGCGGATAACCTCCGATAAATAGACGATTATGGAAATCATTTTGAAACAAGACGTTGATCGTCTCGGCAGCAAAAACGACACCCTAGACGTCAAGGCAGGCTTTGCTCGCAACTTCCTCATTCCCCAAGGAATGGCTGTTGCCGCAACACCTTCAGCCAAGAAAGTCGTGGCAGAGGTCATCAAGCAACAATCGCACAAAGCCGTCAAAGCTTTGGAAGAAGCGAAGAAGATTCAAACCAAACTCGAAGGACTCTCCATCAAAATTGGAGCGAAAGCCGGCGAAAGCGGAAAAATCTTTGGCTCGGTCAACTCGATTCAAATTGCTGAAGCCATTCAGGCTGGCGGCGTCACAATCGAGCGCAAGCACATCACCATCTCCGAGGAGAGCATCAAAGAGCTTGGCTCGTATGAAGCAACGGTGAAATTGCACAAAGAAGTCAACGTAACCATCACATTTGAGGTGGTCGCTGACTGATTGAAAATCAACAATCCATTGAAAAGCCAGGCCTTTAGGTCTGGCTTTTTTTTGCCTTGGAAATTGCTGCGTCTATATGCGCCTACAATTCGCTGCTGCTCGTAACTTTCCAACTGAAACAACCATGGAATTTCGTCTACAAAGTGAGTATCAACCCGCGGGTGATCAACCTGAAGCCATCAAGCAGCTTGTTGAAGGTGTCGAAAACGGAACCAAGCATCAAACTCTGCTGGGAGTTACGGGGTCGGGTAAAACCTTCACCGTAGCCAATGTCGTAGCTCAGACCCAGCGACCAACACTGGTTTTGAGCCACAACAAAACGCTTGCTGCTCAACTCTACAGCGAATTCAAAGAGTTCTTCCCCGATAATTTGGTCGAGTATTTCGTGAGCTATTACGACTACTACCAACCGGAAGCTTACATCGCAACTACCAACACCTACATTGAAAAGGACCTCGCCATCAATGAGGAAATTGAAAAGCTGCGGCTGAGCACGACCTCTGCCTTACTGAGCGGAAGACGCGACGTCATCGTGGTTGCTTCCATAAGTTGCATCTACGGAATCGGCAATCCTGTGGAATTTCACAAAAGCGTGATTCCGTTGAAAGTTGGTCAAAAGTGGGGACGAAATGCTTTCTTGCACACGCTCGTGAGCGGTCTTTACAGCCGCACACGTGCTGAATTCAAACGCGGTACATTCCGTGTTCAAGGAGATACGGTGGACGTGTTCCTTGCCTACGCCGATCATGCATTGCGCATTCAATTTTGGGGCGATGAAATCGAACGCTTGGAAACCATCAATCCTGAGACCGGTCAGAGCCTGATCACGTTCGACGATATCATCATTTATCCTGCCAATCTGTTTGTTGCAAGCAAATCAACCACCGACCAAGCTGTTTGGGAAATCCAGCAAGATCTCGAAAAACAAAAGAATTTTTTCCAAGAACAAGCGAAGTACCTCGAAGCAAAAAGACTGGAGGAGCGAACGCTTTATGATTTGGAAATGATCAAAGAGATCGGGTTCTGCAATGGCATTGAAAATTACAGCCGGTATTTTGATCAGCGGAAACCTGGGGAGCGTCCCTTCTGTTTGCTTGATTATTTTGCTGATGACTTCCTGCTTGTGGTAGATGAAAGCCACGTGACAGTGCCACAAGTTGGCGCGATGTACGGTGGCGATCGATCCCGCAAAATCAACTTGGTGGATTATGGCTTCCGTCTTCCATCCGCCCTTGACAACCGGCCGCTGCAATCTGACGAATTCGATGACATCACGCAGCAAATCCTATATGTTTCAGCAACGCCTGCCGACCTTGAACTGGAACGATCTGAAGGCATCATTGTAGAGCAAGTGATTCGGCCTACAGGCCTTTTAGACCCTCCTATTGAAGTGCGCCCATGCGAACATCAAGTAGACGATCTCATTGGTGAAATTCGAATCACCATTGAGCAAGGCAACAGGGTGCTGGTGACAACGCTTACCAAACGCATGGCAGAAGAACTCACCAAATACCTCGACAGGTTGAGCATTCCAGCGAGGTACATCCATTCAGACGTCAAAACATTGGATAGAGTCGAGATCATTCGAGAACTGCGTGATGGTGTTTTTGACGTCCTTGTGGGGGTCAATTTGCTCCGTGAAGGGCTAGACATTCCAGAAGTATCTCTCGTCGCCATCATGGACGCTGATAAAGAAGGGTTTTTACGATCCGACCGTTCGCTGACCCAGACTGCAGGGCGAGCAGCGCGCAATGTCCAAGGGCGCGTCATCATGTATGCAGACAAAATCACAGCTTCCATGAACCGCACAATGGAAGAAACTGATAGGAGAAGGGAAAAACAGATGGCTTTCAACGAAGCTCACGGAATCGAGCCTCAACAAATCAAGAAGGCGAAGAAAACCATATTCGAACAGAGCAAAGAATTGGATGACAGGCCGCGCCATCTTGTGGCCGAGCAAGACCCCAACGCTACCAAAAACTTCACTGATCCTGTCTGGCAATCCATGCCTCTCGACGGGCTTAAAAAGACAGCGGAAGAAACCAAAAAACGCATGGAACGCGCCGCCAAAGACTTGGACTTCATGGAAGCAGCCCGGTTGCGAGATGAATTCTTTGCTTTGAAAGAACTCATTGAAACAAAATCGAAAACGTGAAGGTGAATAAGACCACAGCCAAAGATTATGAAGCTGCCCAGAAACTGCCTGTGCGCGTGGTGTTAGAAAACATCCGCTCTGGGCTCAATGTAGGTGCCTTTTTCAGGAGCGGAGATGCATTTCGCATTGAGTCGATCGAGCTTTGTGGCTACACGGTGCATCCACCGCATCGCGACATTCTGAAGAGCGCCTTGGGGTCCTCTGAGTATGTCCCCTGGAATGGACACGAATCAGCTGCTGCCGCTATTGCTTCACTCCGAGACCAAGGTTTTAAGATTGCAGCCATCGAACAAACCAATTCGAGCATTGCACTGCACGACTGGCAACCTGCACCCGGAGAATCCTGGGCCTTGGTTTTTGGCAACGAGGTACGTGGTGTGGAATCCACCACGGTTGACCTGTGCGATACGACCATCGAAATCCCTCAATTCGGAGCCAAGCAAAGCCTGAATGTCAGTGTTTGCGGCGGAATCTTACTCTGGGAAGCTGCTCGCAAAATGCAATTCCCCTACTGAACCCGTGGGTAGCCGGAGACTCATTCAGCTAAAAAGCCTGACAATTCTAAACCGAGCCAACGCTCAAGGGCGTCCCGTGTATCCTTTTTTTGCGAATCGCTCATGTTTAGAATACGGGCTGTGCCGTGGCTTTGATCTTCCAGAAAGAAATAGAGTGCATCGAGGTCATCATTTGGCGGCATCGCAGTCGCACTCCAGGTATCAAGTGCCCCATTGATGTAAATGATCTTGTTTCCTTCTGAATCGATCCAGTCGTAGACTGCTTTGGCCAGTTCACCGCCGTCGTATTCAACGCTCATGTGATTCGGAGCGAAAATAGCCGACGGATTGCCCGTGGTGCCCAAAGCCCGCAACTTCTCTTTGAAAGGCTCAACCTTGTAGCCATAATATCCAAACTCAGCAGCACACTGATAATAGTGCGACGCATAGTCAAGCATGCCATCGTCAGAGAAAAAACCCAAACCACTCACGTCAAGGAAATGATCCAAAATTGAATCCAATGGTGCATCTGCGTAAGGAATTTCATCACAATCAGCTCCCCATTGCCAAAATGAAAACGGATATTCTAGAATCGCATATTCAAAAGCTTCTTCCACAGATAAATAATCAAAGCGAAACCCCGCTCCTTTGGCGTGCCACTTCAGGCGCAACAAACTCGCGTCGTAATCGTCCAAAATCCGTTGCTGAATGGCCTCGATTCTCCTCCTGCACTTGGCATTGCCAACATCATCCAAAAACTCATAGATGCGCGCATCTTCCAATGAAAGATTGATTGGAGCGACGTAAGGCACACTGGCAGCAACATCCTTGGGAAAGAAATAACGATAATACAGTGTGGTTTGCCCGCCTTTGCTGATACCTGTTGCGACCCAAGGAGCTTGGTAAAGTGCTCCAAACATCTCGCGAATTCGATGCAAATCACCGGTGGCCTGACGAATGTTCAGATACTCGTAGTCCATGGAATCCGGAACACTTTCTCCGTAAAACCGGTGTTCAACGACGATCTGGTTTGCCCCCATGGCTTTCGTCAATTCACTCTGATAATTCCGTCCACGATCATACCCCTCGGTGACCATCACCACCGGCAAGTTTCCATCCCGGTGCGACAAATAGACCCGCTGGTAGAAGGACCCCTTTTCGGGATGTTGATGATCCAAAGGCTGACGAATCATCAAATTCCAAGATCCTTCCAAATTGGAATATTCAATGTCAGATTTTTCAAAACGAACATCAGGCATATCAAACAAAGCTTCCTCGACTTCTTCTGCATTCAACGCCTGCCCCATGGCCACATGAGACAAGAGTAAAAAGACCATGACCGGCGCCGATGAGGAGCCGGGAAAAAGGTTCAAGAAGGCGCTGTTGAAATTCATGCGACGAAAGTAGAGCGCAACCTCGGAACAAAAAAGAAGAGCTCCGTTTCCGGAGCTCTTCTTATCATTTAGATTTGTAGTTCACATGCCCATGGCAGATCGCATGTCTCGAAATTCGAGGTCACGCTCTGCTTTCGCCCGAAGGCTGGCGTCTTTCGACAAGGCATCCGAAAGGTTCTTTTTGGCACCGCTTGCATCCTCCAATCGAGCGCACGCAATGGCCATCAGGTAGCTTGCAGCAGCACTCTCATCACTGGCATTTTCCAATGTCTTCTTTGCTGCAGAAGCATCTCCATTGAGCAATTTGGCCAACGCTACGTTCATGGTGCTCTCACGACCCATATTCGAAATCGCTGAAGGATAATCTCCCTTTTGGATGAGGATGATGCCTTTGTTGTAACCGACCTCTGGTCCGGCGCCAGAAGCTTCATTCAGAAGCGCCATGGCATCATCAATGTTTCCATCCTTCCGGGTAATGGCAGCGACGTTATTCAAAACGATTTTGCTTCGTTCCAATTCAAGTGCTGCATTGAACAATTCCCATGCTTGATTCATTCGTCCCATTTGAGCGAGACACCATCCTGCATTGTTGTGTCCTCGAAAATCTCCAGCATGAACGCGTGCGGTTGATTGATAAATGGTGAGCTTATCGTTCATGTCTTCAAAAAGTGTTGCTGAGAAGAGAAGCTCTTCGACCGTCAACACATCCGGATTGCTCATGCATAAATCCATGAGCTCTTCATCCGTGTAGCCCTCTACATCATAGCTAACCAACATCTGAGACCGACGCAGTTGAGGAAGGATGTCTTTTTCAATTTCTTTGTAAGTCTTGGCGATGTTTCGAATTTCTTCCTCACGCTTGTTCTTGTCGGAATACATCTCCAAAACGCGGAGAATCAAATTTTTGTCTTCGATTGTTGATCCCTTCATCAAATCTTTGAAGCCATTCCAATCTTCTCCCTTGGGAACCAAACTAAAGAATGCTTCATCAGCTGTCATTTTCTTTCGCTTCATTTCCCTGGTCAATGCCGCTGCAGCTGAAGACGCTCGGTCTGATGCCAAATCTTCATTGAGCGTTATCTCACCTTCCGGTGAAGCATATGCTTCAATAGCGGCTCCTGTCAAGGAAACGCTGTCAGCATCGTTTGCCAATGCGATTAAAGCACGCAAAGCTTTCCAATCTTCGTCTCTCAATTCACTGGAGCGCACGGTTGAAGAACTTTTCATGTAGTTCACCGTTGCATTTTCGTCGAAGCTGAGAACACGCTTAAAATTGTCCTTGGCGAGAATGAAGCGGTCATCAGACTGCACCATCAAAGGAGTGGTGATCACACCCGCACCAATCACGATGGGGTCAAAATCAACCGTTTTGCTTCCTTTGGTCCCAGAGATGCGAACAGAAAGCTCACCTGCGTCTTCCATGGCTGGATCGAATGGAATCGATGCCTCGTATGAAAATGCTTTTCCATTCTCAAAAGGAATGACCTTGTAATTGCCCGCAGCTTCTTCTCCCTGGAATCCTTGGGTATCAAAAGAGGCGCTGCCTCCGTCCCACGAAAGGACTGGAGTCGCCTCGACACTTACCTTCTTCGCGAAGTACTTCGGCGGGAATTTTCCTTCAATTTTCAATTCCACCATATTGCCTCTCAAGATGAGTGGTTCGGGTGATGCTTCAAGGCCAAGGGCCTCTTTTTCTTTGTCCATGCTGCCTAATCCAGCGCATCCTGCAAAGAAAATAAGGGAAGTAAATACAGCCAGTGCAGGCAACTTCCAGGTGTAAACGTTACTCTTCATACTATATGTTGTGAATCTCAAATTCGTGACAAAACTACGCAATCATCCGACACCCTCAGCTATTGACGACTCCCATTGATGAGAACTTGCGAATTCGGCGTTCTACACGCTTGTCAGCGTGCATCGGAATCAACTTCGAAAGGTGCTTTTTAATTTCCTTCTTAACCTGTTTAAACATGGCCTCTGGATCTGAATGCGCCCCTCCCAGTGGTTCTGGAATGATGCCGTCCACGAGTCCCAAGGACTGCATGTTTTCACTGGTCAAATTCAGTGCCTCTGCTGCCTCCATCTTATGCTCCCAATTTCGCCAAAGAATGGAAGAACAAGATTCTGGGCTGATGACACTGTACCACGTGTTTTCCAACATCAAAACTCGGTCTCCAATGCCGATGCCCAGCGCTCCTCCAGAAGCACCCTCGCCAATGACAATGCAGATCACTGGAACCTTGAGTTGGCACATTTCAATCAAGTTCCGGGCAATTGCCTCTCCTTGACCTCGTTCCTCGGCCTCCAAACCAGGGTATGCACCCGGGGTATCAATGAGTGTGACAATCGGTCGGTTGAATTTCTCAGCGAGCTTCATCAAGCGCAGCGCTTTGCGGTATCCTTCTGGGTTCGCCATGCCAAAGTTGCGATACTGACGCATCTTGGTGTTCATCCCTTTTTGTTGACCAATGAACATCACGCTCTGATCATCGATGAATCCGAAACCGCCTACCATGGCTTTGTCGTCTTTGACTGTGCGGTCACCATGCAATTCCATGAATTGACCATCAGTGATGGCTTCGATGTAATTCAAGGTGTAAGGTCGATCAGGGTGCCTGCTCACTTGAACGCGCTGCCAAGCTGTCAATGAAGAATAAATGTTTGCGGTCACCTCACGAATCTTTGACTCGAGGTCTTCGACCAAATTGGCCATATCAACATCACTCGTTTGCTGCAGTTCTTGTGCCTGCGTTAATTGCTCGCGCAATTGAAGAATCGGTTCTTCGAAATCGAGGTAATTCATGCGTTATCCCTTATCAGTGGCAAATATGCAACAACTTTTCACGGCAAAACCCCATTGATTAAGACTTTGCCAACAATTCACCCACCATTAATCGGATCGCCTTTCCGCGGTGGCTAATTTCATTTTTGGCCAACGCAGGCATTTCAGCAAATGTGGTGGATTCGCCATCCGGGCAAAATACAGGGTCATACCCAAATCCTTTGACTCCGCTTTGGCTCAATGCAATCCTACCTTCACACGTGCCCTCCACGTATTTCACTTCTCCCTTGCGAACCATGCAAATGACAGTGCGAAAACGTGCCGATCGATTTTCAAGCTTCACGCCTGAGAGTGCCCCCAGCAACTTTTTCATGTTGGCCTCTGCATCAGCCTGTTCACCCGCATATCGGGCTGTTCGGACACCCGGAGCGCCACCAAGCGCATCCACCTCTAATCCTGTGTCGTCAGCAAAACAATCCAGTCCATATGCATCGGAAACGTGCTTTGCCTTGATCAAGGCGTTGCCCTTCAGATCAGACGCCGTCTCCGCAATTTCTTCGTGGCAACCAATGTCTGAAAGCGTTTGAATGCGGTAAGCATCGCCCAACATTTTTTGAACCTCGAGCGCTTTATTCGCATTGTGGGTGGCAAAAACCAAAATCGGCAATTCGTTCGAACCGGAGTCTTTCATGGGTCCAAAATTAAGACGGATCAAGGCCTCATCCACTTTCCTGACGCGGTTTGATTCAGTTCTTTCCACTCAACTTTTTTTGGAGCATGATGCCGAGGTAGATTTTGTTTCGCCCAGGTGATCCATTTCGTTTCAAGCCGCAGCGCATCAACTGGTGGTGCTGGAACATGCACGCGCAACACCAACTGGGTGCCTAAAGTGGGATGCGGCTGACCAAATGCCTTGAACGGATAGGGAATGACAGCTGCCAAGGCTTTCTCCACTTGTTCAGGATGAATTTTAATTCCACCGGAGTTGATCACATCATCCCTCCTGCCCAACCATTGGAAGGTGGAGCTACTATTGACATGCGCAATGTCATTGGTTTTGATGGATGTTCCGTCTGGCAAAATCACTTCCAATGTTCCGTCAGAATGCGAACGCACCTCAAAACCTTCCAAGCATCGAAAGAGCTCCTCAAGGCTCGGCTTCAACTGCCGCACTGCAAAATGACTGATGGTCTCGGTCATTCCAAACGACTCGTACACCACTGGACCCTCGGGCATTTGTTGAATGACATTCCGATCCACTGCACTGCCTCCCAGAAGCACCATCTGCAACTGGCTCCAAACATCGGGCCTCTCCTTGCAAAGAGCAAACGCTTGGGCTGCTGTCATGGCAACAAAATCGCACGAAACACCGAGAGCAGGTAGCCGAGATGGTCTTTCGATGCGAATCCGCCATCCGCCGACAATCGCTCGAATCAGCATCATTTTTCCTCCGATGAAGCGAGCTGGCATAACCAAAGAAGCCGTCGTCCCTTCGTTTAAATCAAAAAATCCAATCGTTCGCAAAGCACTTTCAACCATGGACTTCTTCTGATGCCAAATCTCTTTGGGAGTGCCTGTGGAACCCGAAGTACTGGACGCGATCTTAAGTTCACTGGACCACCACTCAGAAAGCACTTGGACAGCTTCGAATTCCCATTCCTCGTGGCATGCCGCTTCCATCGCTTTGAGATGCTCCTTCTGCAAGGGCCACCATTTTCCAGCAAGATGAATTTGGGGCTTCATGAAATCGAATCTAAATCGTCAGGGGTGCCTGCATCATGCAATTCCGGTGCCTGCCATTTCTGATGGCCTTGTGCTGAAATATACCCAGCTCTGACCTCCAATGGACATGAAACATTGTTGACAAATAAGCCGCCAGTGCCCAGTCCTTGCGGCAAAAGTGGATCCTTGGAAACAACGCCATTGGCTGTCCATTGTGCAATGGCATTCAATCCCAAATTGGTTTCCAACGCAGAAGTCACCCACCATTTGATGTCCCGGCACTCGGCCTCTGCAATCCAGTCTTGAGAAGCCGCAAAACCTCCCAACAAACTAGGCTTGAGCACGAGAAAGTCTGGTCCAATGGCATCAAGCAAGTCACCGCGCCTCTCGCCAGGCACTCCGATCAATGATTCATCCAACGCAATCGGGAGCGGACTCGACTGACACAATGCAGCAAGTCCCTCGCGATCCTCGGGCAACAGCGGCTGCTCAATGCTGTGCAATCCCAACTTCGCGAGTGCTTCGAGTTTCTGCATGGACGTCCAGCCAGATTCAAGATTGGAAAAAGCACCATTGGCATCGACTCGAAAAACAATATCAGGAGCGATTTCACGAACGGATTGAATCCATTCCAATTCCTTTGCAAAAGGCATTGATCCGACTTTTGCCTTCAACGTTTTAAAGCCTGAATTGAGCAGATGTTGTGCCTGGGCAATAAGTCCATCCGGTTCGTCCATCCAGATCAACCCATTGATTTCAACACGAGATTCACCTCGAGAAAACCCACCAGGGAATGGTGCGAAATCCGATGTGGAACTCAAATCGGCCATTGCTGTTTCAAGCGCGAAGTGAAGCGCAGGAAGTTCTCTGGGAACTTGGTCCAGACGTATTTCCATTCTTCGCTGGACCCTTTGCAGATGGGACTCGATTGCCGAAGGTTCATCCACGCTCAAACCTGGGATCAAACTGCACTCTCCCCATCCAATGTTTCCCTGAGCATTCTGGACTCGAATCAACCAAGACGGCTTCGTGAGCAAGGCTCCTCTTGAAGTCTTTGCCGGCTTTTTGAATTTCATTTCAAATCGAACCCACTTCACTTCCAAACCTGAAACATTCATGGTGCTACCAATCCTGTTTGAGCCATCAAGAAAAACAAAGCTGCTACCGCAGAAGATAGAGCCACACGCTTAAGTTCTGGATCAAGTTCCTGTGGATTCTCGGCATTGAAGACCCGGAAGACATGCGCAAAATGCACAGCATTCAACACGGCAATCCAACCCATTCCTCGCCATTCACCTGCATGCAAGACCAAAGCGTAGGCCCACCAAGACAACCAACCTACCAAGAACAAAACCAGATGATAGCGACGGGACCAAGCAAAACCCATGCGCACCACAATGGTGTTTTTGCCCGCCTTGGCATCGGAAATATGATCCCGCATGTTGTTCAAATTCAAGACTGCCACCGACATAGCACCTGACCAAGTTGCAGGGAGCAGCCACTGAAAATCCCATTGATGGGAAAGCAAAACGGCAGTGCCTCCAACACCAATCCAACCGAAAAATAAAAAGACCATAACGTCCCCGTATCCTTTATATCCGTAAGGACTTTTGCCCGCAGTGTAGCGGAATGCTGCCGCAATTGAAGCAACACCTATGACCAAAAGCACTAGAGCTGGCACCAAAAGATCAGCCGCGAAAAAAGCCAGAAACAACGCCACGAGACCACTGGCAAAAGCAATGAGCGCAAGAACCACCACAGCCTTTTTCATTGCCTCTGGACTAATGCGACCGGACGCGACGGATCGATCCTGGCGACTGAAGTCATCAGCGCCATTCTCAAAATCACCCAAATCGTTGGCCCAATTGGAAAGAACTTGGAGCAAAACCACCGTCAATAAAATTGAAAGAAAGACCGGCCAAAATTGAGCACTGAGCATTTCCGAGCGCTGGGCAATCGGAAAACCAATCGCTGCTCCAACCAAAACGCACGATGCTGCCAGCGGCAGGGTGCGCAAGCGAGACGCCTGTATCCAATCTCGAATGGCCATGGGGTTTAAATTCAGGGTTCGTCTAACGATTTTTCTTCCGTTGCAAGCAGTCTTTCAATGCATGGTAAAAGCCTGCGGACTCCTTGCCGTTGGTCTTCAGTTCTAACAACGCTGGCCCGTTGATGTTGCGCCACGTTGAAATTGATTGTTCGAATTCGTTCCAGTTTTCTGCTGATGCATAGGCAGCTCCCAGCTGCAGGGCACTCCCCTGCACCGAATCAGCAAAAGGAGCTTCAAAATAGTGCTCGAGCACTTCCTCTTCTTCTGGTCCGTCAATCCACCTGAAAATATTGCCACCACCATTGTTGATCACAATGACTTTGAGATTGGGAGGGATTGGACGCACTACCAATCCGTTGCTGTCATAAATCCATGCAGTATCACCCGTCAAAAGCACCACCGGACGTTCGGGATTCGCAAGAGCATCGCCGACAGCGGTACTGAGGCAACCATCAATGCCTGCAGCCCCGCGATTCGCGTGGAGCATCCGGCGGCCCCAATCAAACCATTGAGCATGACGCGCAGATGTCGAATTCGCAAAATGCACAGACGCATCATCATCGAGTGATGATGCCATGCGTTCGTAGATGTGCCAATCTGTCCATTGGTTGGTCCAACCAGCAGAAAACTTGGAAGCAACGGCTGCCGCTCGATCAGACTGAACATTCCACTGCCCTGCAAACGCATTGAAGCCGGGCAAGGCATCTACCAATTGCTCGATGCCATCTGAAGCTGAAACCTGCCAAGAGCCCGCGTAAGAACCAAACATATCCCAATTGTGTCCATCAATACCAATGTGCCAATGCGGCGCATTCCAAGCGACCAATTGCTCCCTCCATTTTTTATCCATGGGAGGGAGACCACAGGTGATGATCACTTCTGGCCGCAATTCACTGAGCGCCTTGTCGCCCAATCCAAGGAGCATGCTTGAAGCACTTGGTTCAGCATTCGCCCCGAGAATCGGCCCAAAAGCATCGGCAAAAACAGCGGCACGGTCCCGAAGCGCCTCAAACGCTTGTGTCGCCCGTAAAAATTCCGGAATTGCTCCCAGCAAGACAAGCACCTTCGGATCGTGGCAGCTGAGCATATCCACCAATTCGTCTGGCATGCTTGTGGGCTCCATTTCGTTCGAAACGATCGTAGAAACATCGGTGCTACTGAGGGTTTCAAGCTCTTTATCTCCCAATTCAAGCATGCCATAGAGCGGCTCGTCGAACGGAATATTGACATGCACAGGACCACGCTGAGCTTGAATCCAAGCCTCTGTTGCTGCACCCCTTAATTCAGCGGTGGACATCGTCAACTCATCAAGCTCCATGGAGCAATGAGCGTGATCAGCGAAAACATCCGTTTGCACCACCATTTGCCCCGGTCCCATTTGCCGCTTCGCAGCAGGTCGATCCGCAGTCACACTGATCAAAGGAACTCCCATGTAAAACGCCTCGGCAATGGCAGGACCGTGATTGAGTGCGGCTGTGCCCGAGGTTGTGATGGCACAAGCCGGCACCCCTGAATGCAGCGCCATCCCCAGTGCGACATGCGCTGCACTGCGCTCATCAAGTGCAACTGTAATTTGCAATCCCAAAGCATGCGCAGCCAAAACCAAAGGTGCACTTCGAGAACCCGGAGAAACGACGATGTGACGCAATCCAAGTGATTTCCACGTGGAAATGAGCCCATGCGCTGCAGGATGGTCGGTCGTCCTCATGGCACAAAAATAAGGCTGATTTCGAAGGTTAACGATTCAACTTGGTTCGAATCGTATCAATCTTGGCACGGGTCTCCTCCCATTCTTCGGCCGCGTCAGATCCACTGACGATTCCACCGCCTGCGAAGAGTCGAAATCCATCTGAAAAACACTCCATGCATCTCAAATTCACAAAAAAACTTGCCTCATTTGTTTCGCTCCAGCCTAAGAAACCCGCGTAATAACCTCTCCCTTGTTTTTCATGAGATGCAATAAAACTCAGTGCTGCTTGGCGAGGCTCTCCTCCCACTGCAGGGGTGGGATGCAATTCATTCAGCCAAACCGTTTCATCATCATTCGATGAGAATTGGATCTGAGACTCCAAATGTTTAATGCTCCCGTACGTGCGGTCCTGGGGCATTTGCTGACGCACCTCTTTTGCACCTGCCGATTCCAATCGACCCGTGATAAAGTCGGTGACCATTTCCTGCTCACGGTATTCCTTTTCTGTCCATTGTGCCGATAAATCTGACTTTGTTCCCGCAAGCGAAACGGTTTCAAATTGATCGCTTGAACGACGCAATAACAATTCAGGGGATGCGCCAAGCCAAATGCCAGCGTCCGGATGGGCAAGGAGGTAAACCATCGCGTCCGGATACATCTCACATTTTGAGCGGAACAAGGTTTCTGGGGACAAACGAGTCTCCCAAAATTCTGAACGGCTCAGCACAACTTTTTCCAACTCACCATGTGCGATTGATGCCAAAGCTGCATTGATGGCTTGCATATGCGCTTCCTTGTCCGCCCCACTCTTTTGACCTGATGGGTGCAATTCCAGCGTTCCGCTTGCCGGTGTTTTGGTGCGACGTTTGTGTCCGCGCAACATCAAAGACGGCACATTTTCAGCTTGAGAGAAAGGTGAGAAATGAAACAATGTTGCCCCCGCTTCATCCAAATCAATCGTCCAGATTTCGTCCACATCAGCCCCGGGCATTTTCCACCACAGCTTGAAAAAAGTCGAATTGTTGCTCATATCTTTCACTCAGCCGGAGCCGAATCACGATTTTGAGGCTGGGCAATGATCATCACCGTAAGCCGACTGGTGCAAACCAACCGATCTTTTTCATCCTTGATATCAATGGTCCAAACATGCATTTTCCCGCCTCTGTGAACCAATTTGGCTTCGCCATAGACCCAACCTGATCGAACACCGCGCACATGATTCGCATTTACCTCAACCCCCACGGCAGCCTTGCCCTGATCAGCAACAAGGAAATGTGACCCCACAGAACCCAGTGTCTCGGCCAAGACAACGCTCGCTCCACCATGCAGGAGGCCGTATGGCTGATGTGTGCGAGCATCGACTGGCATTCTCCCTGTGACGCGCTCTGGCTCCACTTTGAGCACTTCCAAACCAATTGCGTCTGCGATTGTTGGTACTTCGTTCAATTTTTCCATCTCCTTCAAATCGATTTCGTCCGAAATTTACGCCATGCACGATTCATCTCCACCTCCACCGCGAATCCTCTTGGCTGAAGACGATCTCACATTGCGACGCACCGTGAAACTAAATTTTGAACGAGAAGGATGGTTTGTCATTGAAGCCGAAAATGGTGAAGAAGCCCTTCAGATGGCCAAGGAACATTACCTCGATGCAGCAGTCCTCGATGTGATGATGCCAAAAATGGATGGCTTAGAGGTCTGTCAGGCATTGCGTGTGGATGGTTCGGACTTGCCTGTTCTTTTCCTCACCGCAAAAAACGAAGGCGTCGATCGTGTAGAGGGCCTGAAGGCGGGTGGAGATGACTACCTCGGAAAGCCTTTCCATCTAGAAGAATTGCTTTTGCGCGTGAAACGACTCATTCGCACAACCAAATCTTCGAAAGAAACCGTGGAAGCTGTTTACACCTTTGGACAAGGCTGTCGCATCAATTTTGACGGTTATGAAATCACTACGCGTGAAGGGAAAACCACTAGCATAACCAAGCGCGAGGCCAGCCTTTTGCGCCTTTTAATCTCTCGAACCAACCAAGTCGTGAGCCGCGAAGAAATCCTCAAAATTGTGTGGGGTTACTCTGCGTTCCCAAAGACTAGAACCATCGATAACTTCATTGTCGCATTTCGAAAGTACTTCGAGGCGGACCCCAAAAAACCCGTTCATTTCACTTCCGTTCGTGGCGTTGGTTATCGCTTTGTTGTCGAATAACCAAAAAATATCTGTTTTCAAGGCAACCCTCGAAAAAAAACCTCGTCTTTAATGCAGACACGGTCTGAGAATACTGTGTTGGTTTCAATTTCTTGCAGGTTATGAAGAGGGACTCGAAGGAGTTCCTCTTCTTCTTTTACCTCTTTTTTTTTGACAGCATCAGCCCTACGGAAATAGCAGGGGGATTTATTTCAGCTTGACGTAAACAACAGATTTCGTCTCAAAAAAAGGCGAATCAAACCACTGGGAAACAGGAATCACTTCCGACGTGTTTTTGACCTCGCTCATTTCATCTGTCAAATCTCCGCCCTTCAAAGCCAAAACTCCGTTTGGCCAAGGATTCAAAGATCTCCGGTCAATTTTATTGATAACCCAGGGAAGAAAACGGTCCATCCTTGTCACTGCTCGGCTGACCACGAAGTCAAATCGACCTGAAATTTCTTCCGCACGTCCATGGTGGACTGTAACGTTCTTTAGCTGCAACTCTTCAACAACAGCACGGACAACTTTGATTTTCTTTCCAATGCTGTCGCACAAAACAAACTCCACATCTGGGCACGCGATGGCGAGTGGGATTCCGGGAAAGCCTCCTCCAGTGCCCACATCTAGAATGCGACTCCCAGGAGCAAATTGCATCGCCTTGAAAATGGCCAAGCTGTGCAGAATGTGACGTTCTTCGAACGCATCCATGTCTTTTCTTGAAATCACGTTGATCGCCGCATTCCATTCCTCGTACAATGGACGAAGACGATTCAGTTGCGCCACAACTCCTTTTGGCAATTCTGGCAAAGACTGGCTGAAATCAATCATTAAATGGTCTCTCGAACACTCCCTAAAACACGTTCTAACATGTCACGCGCTCGGAACAACTGCGCCTTAACTGTGCCCAAAGGCAAGCCCAGTTCATCGGAAATCTCATCGTAGCTCTTCTCTTCAAAATACCGCATTTCGACCAATCGGCGGTACTTGGGCTTCAGTTCACTCACCACGTCGTGCATCCGCTCCTTTCGTTCTTTTTTCTCGAGCGACTCAAATGGATCCAACCCGTCATCTGCGACATGAATCTCCATGGAGTCGCCGTCTTCATTTCGAAAACCTTGGTCCAAAGACAAGGCCTTGATTCGTTTTTTGCGAATGAAATCAATTGTGTGATTCGATCCAATTTTGAACAACCACGTTGAAAACGCGTATGCAGGCGTGTATTGCTCAAGCCGTTGGAAAGCTTTGCTAAACGTCTCCATGGTTAAATCGTCGGCATCGTCCGAACTGAAAACCATTTTATTGATCAGGTGAAAAATTGAATCACGGTAGCGCTGCATCAACTCTGCATACGCTTTTTCATCATTTTCCTTGGTGGCACGCAAAACCAACGCATAATCATAGCGGGCTTTGTCGGACAAATTCGGGTTCACATCCATGGTCATGAAATGGGCGGTCAAACGATTGGTGAGTCGCTGCAGGTGCCTACCACTTCTGCTTGGAAGGGACAAAGACCATTGTGATGGCCATCATCCATACCCAGCATGCTCCTATTGGTTGAATCCAACCGAAGTGAAGCCATTGATCAGGGGTTTGGCACGCTTTAGCGATTGACCGAAAGGTAAGGACAGCAACAAGCCATGCAGACCCCATTCCGGCAACTACTATCCATAAGGCAATGTGCAAAACCCCGCAACGGAAACCGGCCACCAATGCCAAGCATCCAGACACAAGGCACAAGACTGTCAGCAGCTGAGGCAAAATGAGTCGAATGCGATCGCCAGCGGTGTAGCGCGACGCAGTTGTCCAGTGCCTTTGTTTTTGCCTCACCCAACCCCTCGCTGTTTTGGGAAGTTGCGAATCCATTTGGCTTGCACGATCTAAAAGAGCAACCGTTGCGCAAGAACCCGAGGAAAGCAACTGTTGAATCGCAAGGTCATCATCTCCTGATGCTAGGTCATGATGTGATTCAAATCCAGGGTGAATTTTTGCTCTGAGAGCCAAGTTTCTGCCAACCCCCATATAAGGATGGCCCTTGCCCAACCAGCCAACATAACTTCGAACGATGCGCAACGCATCCCAAACCTGCAATGCGCCCAAGACACCCTTCGCACGACCTAAACGAGGCAAGCTTACGCCCAAAACCAAATCTTGCCCTGCTTCCAAGGGCACTACCATTCGCTCCAACCACGAAAAATCAGAAGGCAAACAGTCTGCATCCGTAAGGACCAACGTTCTCCCCTTTGCATGATCGATTGCACTTTGCAGCGCCTCTTTTTTGCCAGGTCGCGTATTCCTGAGTTGAAA
>CAJQMI010000113.1 GCA_905479395.1 uncultured Flavobacteriales bacterium | reverse complement strand
CACACGCCCTGCGCAGTCCAGAGCCCTGCAAGCTGTGCCCAAAGGATTGATGTAGCGGACCTCAATGCTCAGTATATCCTCCGCCGGGTTTGGATACAACACCCATCTCGCCTCAGCGAGTGATTCATCCAGCGCCATCACTGGCTCAAAGCCGAGGGTAAACACCCCACTTTGCGGGAAATCAACCAGCGTCGACCAATACTCCCCTTGGTTCTGCAGCGGATAAAACGCAGGAGGACTAGTCACATCAAATGCTTCACCTTCTCCCACAATGAGTCCGATGGAGCCCGATGCAAAAAGTTCAGCAACTCCAGCGTCTTCAATTTTAAAATCGACTGTTCCGAGATCACCCAATTCTTCGATGGCCCAGACACGATCCAGACGTTCGGACTGAAAAGGATAGGCTTCTACCACTTCCAAATTACCACCATCATGCCCCCAAAAAAGATATTCTCCGTCTTCCATTTGAGTCGGATTGCTCACACGCACAGCTCCTGTCCCCTGAGCATCTTCATGGAAATCCCATTCACTCTCTCGACCAATGCCTGCAACATCTAAAGGATACATTGAACGGAAATACATCTGAGCATTGCCCATTGTCATTGCGTAACGGGCTCCAACATAGTTGGTCACAATTTTACGGTGAGACTCGAACAACTTCCGGTTGTAGATGAAATGTTCGGCAATCATACCCTCGCCATATCGGTTGTCAAAATCCCAACCGTAACGCACCTCCACCAAATCTGAATTGGACCGCGCTCCGATGTTGCTGCCGGGAAATGGCAACCGTGTGTCATTGATAATGGTATAAAACTGCTGATCCCAATCTGACTGATCGTAAATGACTCCGTAAAATTGAGGCAACGACGCGTCAACAATCCATACCGGTGTCGCTTGTGCATAGTTTCCAGCTTCGTCGATCACAACCGACTGGTAGGAGCTCTGATCCTTCCACGGATGAAGAATGAATCCATTGGATTCCCTAGCACTCGCAATCCAACCATGATCGTTCCAAGCGTTCTCGGCACCTTGAACAACGCTAAAAGCCGAGATGCTGCGGGATAATTCAACCGCAGGAGCCACAACACAATCGTTTTCGCCATCAAAGACCACCGATGGGCGGCCATTGATGCCATCCATTACCTGAAGCGGTCCAGCTTCTGCATCATTTTGAAATGCCGAGACAATATTGCCTGAATTCACATCGCGCCATTCGGATATCGGAGATGCGCCATTCACAGGGTCTCCCTGGGCATCGAACACACCCTCATCACCTCTTATCCAAATCGCCAAGTCTGATTCATTTCCAACACCACCGGGACCGAACGGACCAAAGGCATCAGGAGCCGGGTGGTAGACAAGTTGAAGCGTATCTGATCCAATGTTTGGCAGAACAAAGCCGGCAACTTCGTTGGCAGCTCCATCAGGAACGTGAATAAATATGGGGCCAAAATCCGTGGGTTCAAGCGTCAAAACGTAGTCCAAACCATTGGATTCGAGCGAAGAAATTACAGCATTTTCGATAGAAATATCTTCTGCGTTGAGCCCCTCCATTTCAACGGCTTCCAAGTTTCTGCGAAATGATAATTCAATTTCTGTGGTGCCGTAAACTGCCGTCTCACTCGCACCTGGGCTCAGGAATGCCAAGGGAGGAAAACCAATGCTTTGGCCGTGCACATCTGTTTCCCACATGCCACGTCCATAAGTGCCTGCTCGAAGTCGCTGCGGATCATTGGCAGCGGCACCCGGATACAGCTCGAGTTCTGTAATTCGAACCGATGCCGGCAGGCCATTGGAAAAATTACTCCACAACGAATCCTGCACATCCCAATGGAATACTCCCATGTCAGAGCCCGCATATAAGCCATCTGTGCTCGTGGTATCGTAGACAATCGAGTTGATTGGCAGGCCGGACAACTCTCCTTCCAACTCTTCCCAGTTCACGCCCAAGTCCAACGATTTCCAAACCTTCTTGGCAAAAGAAATGTAGACCGTGCTGTCCTCACCCGGAACAGTCTCCACGGACAAAACAGGATTGGAACTCAACGGTAAATCGCCGCTGAGATTGATCCAAACAATGCTGTCAGCTTCGTCCAAGGCATTGTCGCAACGAAACAACTTTCGATTGCTCTTTGCCGCAAAAATGATGTTTTCATTTTGTCTGTGTCGATGCACCACTCGCATAGCATTGGCATCAGAACCTCCGAGTTCAGAACTGATCTTTTCCCAAACGATGCTATCTCGAACAGCATGTTTGATGTTGGTCGAACGCCAAATATTCAACAAGCCGACAAACATGGTTTCTGAGTCTTCTTGTGACAACGTAAAGGGTGTGGACCAGGCACCTCCCTCTGTGATGCCCAGATCACCATTCGCGACGATTGTCTGCGACTGAATGCCTGGACCCGTTCGATAAATACGACCATATTGCGAGCTCGAAAAGAACCAATTTGGATCGTTTGGATCATAGATGCACTCGAAGCCATCACCGCCACTTCCTCGCGACCATTGGATGCCATCAAACAGGTAAGTGCCATTGTCTTGGTAGCCATTCATAGCATTCGTTCCGGAGAATGGACTTTGACCAATCTTGTAAATTTCCCCAGTGATGATTCCGTGGCTGCGATCTTGCCATTGCTGGTTGTTGACGTACTGATAAATACCACCATCATTCGCTAACCAGATTTCACCGGTGTGGGGATTCGCCGTCAAGTCGTGCTGATCTACATGCAAGTAACTATCTTGAATATCCAACCAGGTCACACCAGCATCATCTGAACGCTTCATGCGTATCCCACCTGCATAAATCCGATCAACTACAACAGGATCTGCCTCCAAGCAAAGGTCATACCAGGCCTGACCGCCTTCGCCGTCACCGCCAGCGCTCCATCCCATGATATTGGGTGAATCGCTCATTTCCTCGAAGTTCAGTCCCGAGTCGTCGGATTTATGCAGGTGGGATACGCATGAAGCGTTCAGATGATGCTGGTGTGACCTGGTTGGATATT
>CAJQMI010000112.1 GCA_905479395.1 uncultured Flavobacteriales bacterium | reverse complement strand
CGCGGCCAATAGAATCGACATACTCTTCTTCGCCGTTCATCCCAATGATCAAGTTTCCAAGTCCGTTATTGAGGTAGGCATTGGCACCATTCGACACTTGCAAATTGGCTGCTTCCAGATGGAATGTTGAAGAGCTGTCGACGAACGATAAATGAGACGCCAGTTCTGGCATGGCCTGAGCCTCCAACGTCTCCACTTGCAGTTGCAACGTTTCAATCGTCTGCTGCATCGTCATCAGAACTTCCGCAAGAGCAACGCCGTCTACCAGGATTTCACCAGGTTGAAAATCCTCTCCAAAAACGGATAACAAAGGCAACAAATCCGTCACGCCGACGATTTCGTCATTGTCTGCATCTGGATTGTACGGATAAACGATTGCTTCCTGAGCGCTGATTTCGAGGAGGAGAAAACACGTGAAAATTCCGGTGAAAAAGGCTTTCATGATTAAGGGTTTAGTCTTTAAATATCTTTATTTCGTCAAAAATAATTTGAATTATATGGATTTTTGATACACAATTGGTACATTATGATAAATGATCCAAAATCTACTTACAGAAGTGATAAAGGCATCGGGGATTGACGTTCATACCCGCGGCGATTGCGAACTTCTTTCTGCACTTATTCTCGTAGAGACCGATATGTTTGTCAGCTACAATACACTGCGTCGTTTATTTGGCTTAGCTGAAGGTGGCAAACCAAGGCAACAAACATTGGATGTGTTGTCCAAATTCTGCGGGTACGATGGTTACCGGAATTTTTGCGTTGATCAACCGAAACTGAGCCTTTGGAAGCAACGAGAAGAACTGTACCTGCTTCTCTCCTTAGGAGATGCGTCATCGGCCATTTCTTTTTTTGAAGGCGTCGATAACGACTTGGTCAAACTTGAATTATTGGTGACTGTATTTCGAGAGTCATACGTCTCCAACCAAGATGACTTCATCATTTCACTTCTCAACGCAGGTTGCTATGAACTTGACCGGCACGCTTACACCTATCAAATACACACCGCCATTGCCTTGGGGCTCATCATTCGGAAACACCCTTTGGAAAACCGCATTCCTCTGCTTTCAAACCCTCATTTCGTTGAGAGCATTTATTTGAGGCTCATCGATTACTCCGCGCTAAACGGCTATTATGGTGAGTGGACGCACTTGCTCCAAAATCAACCGATTTCTGTTGAATGCCAGATCTTCATCGCATGCCTCGAACGATTGAAATCATTCTTGAATCAGACAACAATTCCAAATTGGAATTGGGCCGAATTGCCTCGTCAAGAATTGCATCCAGCACTGAAAGGAAGAATCTTCACCGTGCAATTATTGGAGAATGAATCTCCATCCTATGATGACCTATGGAAGTCTACATTCGGCGGAATTGACGAGACCTATTTTGAATTGTCTGCATTCATTGAGCCCAGCACATTTGCACTGGCAACTGGCCATCGAGAACTCGCGACATGGTTGATTCAGAAAGTTCAAATCAACGAATCAGCTCTGCAACAGTTTCAACTTCATGATCTCCATGTGCATTTTTTGATGCAAGCGATGTGCGCATTGTTCGATGATCGATTGAGGGATGCCCAATTCTGGATGTCACGATTTGACGAAAACGAATTGCGCCGACCGTGTTTCTATGATCTCCTTCTCTTCCCAGTTCGACGTGTGCAGGCGGAACTGAATGATGACGCATTTACTTATCCCACTGAAGTAAGGGAAATGGCAGTCAAGCTTGGCCATCCTTGGTTTTCAGAGGACCTATGGAATTCATTTTTTACACCATCTCGAATTCCAATCAAAGCACCTGGACCAAACGACTCGCCCCATTGAAGCGAAGGATGTACATTCCAGATGGGAATGAGGAGACATCCAGGGTGATTTCTCCACCAGTGTCGGTTACCAACCAATTTTTGATGCATTGCCCCGTGGCATTGAAGCACTGAAAATTTGCCGGAGCTGACGGGGCAATTTCAAGCCATATGTGAAGGCTGTTTTCTGAAGGATTGGGATAAACACTCCATCCGCTTTGCACAGCGTCTTCAGGGAAGATCACCTTGTCCAGTTCAGCGAGGGTCCAACTTGATGCAAAGTGATTGTCCAACCAAGGGGATACGCGCACGAGTGCCTCTGCGCCTGCTACTGGCACAGGCCAAGGAGCCTCGACCCCATACTTTACGAAATCCACTACAATTCCAGCTGCATCTTTGAGCAGAAGCCGCTCTCCTTCATTGGCCAATTGACCTGAATCCCACTCTACCACTTGCTCATAGGATTCATCAAAAAATGCTGCATCCTTGACAATCCAAATGGCTGCGCCTGGTTCAATCCAAAGAGGACTTGAGCAAACCCAAGAAACCGCTTCTTCCAATCTGTAGCCCTGTAAATTGACCGATTCCGAACCCTCATTTTGGACCTTGATCCATTCGCGGTTGATATTTTCTATGCCGGCATAGCCCAACTCCACAATTGTCAAATCGCGTTCATCAATGTTCCAAGGAATCGACCAGGGGAAGAGGGCGCCGTAGTTCTCCCCAGAATCAGCGGCATCAATGGCAGGCGAGCCCTCGATCAAACTGAAGTAAAATGCATCCGGATGAGCAAACAGTGGATTTGCCATTGCCACTTCATCAAACGCCAGCGTATCCGTATCGTACAAGGCGTTGACGACCAATGCTGTCGACACCTCATCTTGAAACAACGGCGAGTGGCTGTTGTTGGAAAAGATGCTGTTTTGAATGGTCACATCGCCGCCACCCATGCCCGGATTCTTCTCATAAACACTGACCGCATACTGATTGCCGTAAAAAGTGCTGTGATCGACGCTAGCAGCGCCCAAATCTTTCATCGCAACGCCCAATGCACATTGCGCAATTGTCATGTTCTTGATTACGGCGTCAGATGCCTGGCCAATGCTAATCCCCTTATCTGTGCAATGGTGGATGAGCCCATTTTCAATCAGGATATTGTGCGATCCTTCACCTAAATCAATTCCATCGCTATTGCTCCCTCTGAACGAATGAATGAGCGTATTGCGCACGATTCCGTTATCGACCACATCATAATCGATGGCATCCGTATCGGGCGCACCGTTGCCCTCAAACACACATGAATCGATGACAGCCGAACCGTGACGCACATTGATCAAATCTCCCGTGATATCCGAATGCAACATGCAATTGACCAATTGAATGTCACTGTGCTCGGCGTAGACTGGATTGCTCGCATTGCTAATCAACGTTACGTGATCCAAGAGAACCGACGAGAACCAAGCCGCTACAGCCGCACGATCATGGACGGGATGTTCTCCCCTCGATGCGCCTTCCACCTCAGCATGACGAATGAGATTGTCTCCATCAGCGGCATCGAACTGAATGTTTCCCCACGGGCCTTCTTCGTTGGGATTGAGACGAAAGGCAATTGGAGATTCAGCCGTTCCCTCTGCGAGCAATGACCCCTGCACCAAGAGCTGCGCGTCTGTTGAAAACCAAATTTCCACTCCCGGTTCAAGCATGAGCGTCGCGCCAGCTTCCACAACACTCGTTCCGGATGCGAGGTAAGGCGAACAGTCTGCAGTCAATGTCAAATCCTCTGATATGATTGCAGGCAAGATGCATTCGCCGGTGGCTTCGTATTGAGCGAAGTAGCCCGAAACCCCGCTCAAAGACACCTCCAATGGGTTGTTTGTCGTCAGAATCTCATCAAGAGGTGCCGTGATCGAAAAGGTTAAATCAAAACCAATGTCTGAACTCGTTGAAGAGGCCTGATGGATTTCCACCGCCAAAACGTTTGTACCGGTGAGCAATTCAACCCCAACAGCATGCGCTGTCCAATTCGATTCAGCCGCACCTGAAATGACATTGCTCGCCGGCGTTTGCGAACCGATAGGACCCATCGGCATGTTATTTCGCAGGAGCTCTTCACCGTTGAGGTAGACCACAACTCCGTCGTCTCGCTGCAATTCAATAAGGCCGCTTGAAGCAGCGGAAAATGGAGCGTCAATCTCGAATGAATGCCGAAAATAAGTTGTGATGTGCTTGTCGTTTTGATCATCACCGTAGGAGACCTCTGTCGCTTCATTCCCATCACCGTATCCAAGCTCGGCCGCACCTGTCAACCAAGCACCCGCATCAAATTCCATCTCGCGCCACGTCTCGCCGAGGTCTTCACCCAGATCGTTGTACTTCCAATCGGAACCCGCAGCGACCACGAGCACATCTTCCACTTCAGACCAGCCTACAAATTGGAAGCCAGGGAGAGGCTCAGCTGTCAAGTTGAGGGGCATTCCTTCGAAGTATGGTCCCACCCAAGGACTGTCTGGAATCCGGAATTCATTCAGTCGAATGTGACCCGCACCTTCCGGAGAATTTCCTGTCTGAAGCGAAACTGAAGGATTCAAATCAAATTCATCGGCCATGTCCTCCCATAAAAATGGGGAACGGGCAGAAGCAAAGGCGCGAAGGTCACTGACCTCCTCCTCCCAGAATTCGACACTTTCAATCCCATCACCATACGATGAAGTCGTTCCGTTCCAGCGCTCAACGTGAAATGGCACTTCGGCTTCGATGCGCTCCGACCATTCGTCGATCAATCGATTCACACGGGTCGGATGAAAAGAGGTGTGAAGATGATCCGCCAATCGCCGAGCAAAGAAGTCTCTGTAGTCATCGTTTTCAAGGGCATGCCGCACCCACAAGCGCGCATAATCGTAATTGTCGTTCTGCGGCGCTGTAAACTCGTTGATGTCGTCATTCGTAGCTCCTGAAAACCCTCGGTCCAAATCGGTAAAGACGTATTGCCACTTGCCGCCTTGATGGGGTTTCCAAAGAATCACATTGTGCCCCCAACTGCTATTGCTGGACCAGATTTCCGTGGACCAGTAGTCTGCAAAATTCTCCATGTCGACGACCCCTGCGACCGCGTCAAAATTGGCTTGAATGCTCAAATCCTCGGCAAACAATTCATCCATGGCCCAAAAAGCAGAATCATTGCCTTCTTCCACACCGCCATGGTCAGCAATCATGTCCAAAGCACCAGCTGTCACATCATGATTTTCGGTGACAAATTCTTCATCAATGCGCGAGCGGATGTTGTGAATGCCCATGTATTCTCCGTTCACGAAA
>CAJQMI010000111.1 GCA_905479395.1 uncultured Flavobacteriales bacterium | reverse complement strand
TGGATATTCAATTGACAATTGGGGCCATCGAAGGATTGAAAATTCCTGCGGCACTCGAATATATTTCGCCTAAGGGTGTTGAAGAAGCAGGTGCCATTCAGTTCGAAATCAAGGCAGCCGTTCAGCTGGCTGAAGGCCAGTTCTTGCGGGCGGGATACTCAGCCAATGCCAATGTGGTGCTTGATGAACGCAGGGAGGTCCTCGTTATTTCTGAATCGCTCGTTCAATACGAAGGCCTTGCCGCTTTTGTAGAAGTGGAAGTGGGTGCTGGAATTTTTGAGCGTCGCGACGTTGACCTCGGCCTCTCTGATGGCATCACAGTAGAGTTGCTTTCAGGTGTCGAGTCAGGCGCAGCGATTAAGGTGTGGAATCAGCCGCAGTATCGTTGATCTTCAGAATTGCTACTTCTCTTTAAGTGACTGCCGCTTTGCGGAGAATCGTTCGCATGAGGTTAGGTGCCAGCCTGTTTAAATAGGCCCCTACAATTTCAAACCTGCCGATGAGCACTTGTGGCTTGCGGTGTTCGATGGCCCGAATCATTTTTGCAGCACATTGTTCAGGACTCAGCCCTTTCCCAGTCTTGGCGTCCATCGTGCCCTGATGGCTTCCGTCACCTACCACTGCATTGAGTGAAATCGATGTGTGAATGAAGCCAGGACAAACCATGGTTACGCCTAGGCCATCTGCATGATGTTCAGCACGAAGTGCTTCAAAGAAGCCGTGCAGAGCGTGCTTGGCAGCGCAGTATCCAGAGCGCAGAGGGGAGGAGAATAGCCCCATCAAACTCGTAATCACTGCAAATTGTCCCTTTTGACGTTGCACGAAATGGGGCAGCAACGCCTTCGTAAGGGCGATTGTTCCGAAATAATCGATTTCCATCACCCTTCGATCGACTTGCAAATCTGTTTCGATGGCGAGTGAACGTTGACTGATTCCTCCGCAATGCACCATGACATCCACATGGCCTTGCCAGGCAATTGCATCTGTGGCATGCCCCTCCATTTTATCAGATTCGCTTAGGTCCAAAGGCAACACGAAGCTTCTCTTTTGAGCATCGCTGTCCCAAGATGACACTATTTTTTCCAGTTCGGCTTTGCGACGGCTAGATAGAATGACATGGGCCCCTTTCTTGGACCAAGCTTGTGCAGCGGCTAAACCAATGCCGCTGCTCGCTCCAGTGATCCATACGCATTGATTTTTCCAATCCATGGTTAGATGCCTGAATCAGAATCAGATATCGATGTTGGCGTACTTCGCGTTCTCCTCGATGAAAGCTCTTCGAGGTGGAACTTCGTCGCCCATCAACATGGAAAAAACATGGTCACAAGCCGCTGCGTTGTCAATGGTTACTTGGCGCAATGTGCGGTTTTCTGGATTCAATGTTGTGTCCCAGAGTTGTTCGGCATTCATCTCGCCAAGACCTTTATATCGCTGCACTCCGATGCCTGAATCAGCACCTGAAGCACCTTTGAATTGCTCAATATAGCGATCGCGCTCATCATCATTCCAAGCGTACATCTGACGCGACCCTTTCTTCACGAGGTACAATGGTGGAGTTGCGATATAAACATATCCGCTTTCGATGAGCTCTTTCATGTGGCGGAATAAGAAGGTCAAGATGAGCGTTTCGATGTGACTGCCATCAACGTCGGCGTCACACATGATGACCACCTTGTGATAACGCAGCTTGGTCAAGTTCAAAGCTCGTTCGTCTTCCTCCGTTCCGAGTGTGACGCCCAAGGCGGTGTATATGTTCTTGATTTCCTCGTTTTCGAAAATCTTATGCTGCATTGCCTTTTCGACGTTCAAAATCTTTCCGCGCAGAGGCATGATCGCTTGGGTCGCACGGTCACGTCCCTGTTTTGCAGTTCCCCCAGCTGAATCACCCTCTACTAGGAACAACTCGCTGACGGCGGGGTCCTTTTCGGAGCAGTCTGCCAATTTTCCGGGCAGTCCAGATCCGCTCATCACGGTTTTTCGTTGCACCATTTCACGGGCCTTTCGGGCTGCGTGACGGGCTTGTGCGGCCAATATGACCTTGCTCACAATGATTTTAGCCTCACCCGGGTGCTCTTCCAGGTAAATTTCAAGCATTTCAGAAACCGCTTGACTCACAGGTGCGCTTACTTCAGCGTTTCCGAGTTTTGTTTTTGTCTGCCCTTGGAATTGAGGCTCAGCAACTTTTACGCTGACAACTGCAGTAAGCCCTTCCCGGAAGTCATCGGCAGAAATGTCAAACTTCAATTTGTCCAGCATGCCACTCGACTCAGCATATTTTTTGAGCGTCAGTGTCAAACCACGACGGAAACCGGTAAGGTGCGTTCCGCCCTCGTACGTGTTGATGTTGTTCACGTAAGAGAACAGGTTTTCTGAAAATGACGTGTTGTAAGTCATTGCAACTTCAACAGGGACTCCGTTTCGTTCTCCACTCACATGGATAACCTCTGAGATCAAAGCTTCTCGGTTTGAGTCGAGGTAGGATACAAAATCTTTCAGGCCTGCGTCTGAATGAAAAGTTTCGTTCAGGAAACCTTGTTCTTTTCCTTCATCATCAAACAACAATTCACGCTCGTCAACAAGTGTAAGGGTGAGGCCTTGGTTCAAGAAAGCCAATTCACGCATGCGGTTTGCAAGCGTTTCATAGGTGTAAATGAGCGTTTCAAAAATTTGCTCATCTGGCAAAAATGTCACGATTGTACCATTGCGGTCAGAAGTTCCTGTTTCACGAACGGCATAGGATTCTTTGCCTCGGCTATATTCTTGCTCGTATGCTTTGCCGTTTCGGTGGACCTCTGCCTTCAAGTGGCTGGAGAGCGCGTTGACACAGGAGACGCCAACTCCGTGTAAACCACCGGATACTTTGTAACTGTCCTTGTCGAATTTACCTCCTGCTCCAATCTTCGTCATGACGACCTGCAAAGCCGATACACCTTCTTTTTCGTGAATATCCACTGGGATTCCACGGCCATTGTCCTCTACTCGGATTCCATTGTTCTTGTGGATGGTGACGTGAATCGTATCACAATGGCCTGCTAGGGCCTCGTCAATGGAATTGTCAACGACCTCGTAAACGAGGTGGTGCAATCCCCTGACCCCGACGTCTCCGATGTACATCGAAGGACGCATCCGAACGTGCTCCATCCCCTCGAGTGCTTGGATATTGCTCGCATCATAATTCCCGATATTTTTATTGGAATCTGCTTGATTTCCTTCGGCCTCGTTCAGGTTTTCTTCCGCCATGGTTTCCGTCGTTAAAATTTGATTCGAACCTACCGTTCGAATTAGACTTTAAAAATAGCACGGAACGCCCGCGAATGCTGATTTTATCTTGACTTTTTGCCCCCAGTTTTCCACAAAAAAAGAAGGGTTGCTCACATATTTCGATGGCTTTAAAAAGCGTAGCTCGCACCCATTTGGAATCGAAGGTTTTGATTTTCGTATCCGGTGAAAAATGGATTGGCTTGGTTCAGTACGTTGTTCAACTTTAACCAGCCACTTAATCGACTGCTGTAGAGATACTCCGCGTGGACATTTACCATTGTTATGTTGTCCAAAGTAGTGGCAAAACCTAGCGTTTGCGAAGTCAATTGCAAGCTAACAGGTGTTCCGCTTTCTGAGTCGGTTGTCAGGCCTTGTCGGCCTGTTTGGATCAACAGGTCTGCCTTTAGTCGCAGCTTATCCTTGAAGGTATGTTGGAATGTGGCGTCCAATTCGAGCCGGGGCAAAAACCAAGCTTCTTGCACATTGGTGAGGCTGTCACGGAAACGGTAATTGTGCTGAGCAATATGACCTTGCAATTCTGTGTTGTCGCCAATTCGCCAGGCGACGTCGCCGTGCAATGAAGCGATGTTGACATCTTGGTAGAGCGGAACAAATGATTGCCCTGTGCTGATCGCGTTTTGTTGTACCCAAAAGAGGTGTTGATTGTTTCTTTGGAATTCTGCATTCAAATGGAAAGAAAAACTGCGGGTAATGGACCCTTTCATACCTGCGCTTGCATGAATTGTTTCATAGGTGTTTTGCCACGTTTTGCTACTATCAGTGAAAGAGTACATGGGCAAATTCATAAATGGATTGGCATGCAGAGCCGTTTGGTAGCGATTTTGTCGAATCCCGCCGTCGATTCGGATGTATGGAATGAATAAGTCCCGCAAGAGGCTTATTGAAGCTTTGATTTCAGGAGTAAAAAGGAAAGGCTGATTGCCCTGTGCATCGATCCACAAACCAGCACCGAAAGAGGTTTTGATTGGACCGAAATTCCGCTGAATCGAGGGGTGAAGATCAAAAATTGCTTGCCGTTCGTTTTGAGCAGGAAACCCTTCTTCGAGTCGGTTGAGTCGGTCGATGTTTACATGCAAGTCAAAGCTCACGGGGATTGTGTCCAACATGCCAGTGAGTCCGACTGAAAGATCAAAGTTGTGCTCTTGAGCGAGTTGGCTTGACCAAAGGAATTCATGACTTAAGCCAATTTCGTGATGCCACTGCGCTGAAGGCGTTTGGCGGTTGGTCAGATGGATGGAATTCGAAATGAGTTGGTAGTGATACGAATCAATGATGTCGGCAAGCAAGCTGTCCACAGAAGCATTCCGTGTTCCGCCATAAAGGCTGATGTTCTCGCGATCATAGGAAGAGGAAAGCGTAAGGGCTTCTGCCTTCCAAAATTTGCGGTAGTAAGCGTCCAAATGGTTGGAGCTGAATCCTTGCTCAACAGAATCATCGTCTACAAATCCACCATCCGTGGATTCATGCTTGAATTGAACGCCCCACGATTTGCTTCTAGAACGGACATCAGAGTAACTCACGTGAAGAAGCGGACTCAAATAGTTGCCCATGCCAGCATTCACATAGCCTTTGTACAAGCGAGGAAGTGCTTCGTTGATTTTCAATCGAATGGGACCGTTTCGCGTCCATTCCGGTTCAACATTGAGTCGTTTGGGGATAACAGGATATGCAAAGCTTGGTTTGGCATTTCCCATACTTGCGGGTTCAGGCCAGTGCAGTTGCTTATGAGCATCTTGCAAGAGCACTTCACGATCGCCGATGAATGTGACGTCCAAATCCAAAGTGTCATTCACGGTGATCGCGGCGTTGGCATTGCCCATTAGAGCGAATCCCAGTGCAGCTGCAGTCAAGAAGGAGGTGTGTGAAATTGTAGTCATATCATCAGGGGGCTTCAGGCGTTGGTTCTTTCACGACGGTGCTGTCAATTGGCGCCATCAACATCAGTGCGGTATTTTCAAGACGTTCAATGTTTATCAAACGCAATTCGGCTTCAGCGCGCGTTTCGGGATCTTCGACAAACTCAAGGATGCTTTGTGCAGTTGTCTTGGCTTGGAACCAGTCTTCCATTCCAATGTAGGCATCGATCAGGAGCAAAAAGGATTTGTGTTTCCAGGTGTCGAATGCGGCAAATTTGTCTATGAGTTGGAATACCGAAGCTTCCGTTTCTTGGAAATTTTGGGACCGGAAAGGGTAGGTGCAGAGCAGGTACTCGCACTCTGCTCCTCGCTCACCTCCAAAGGATGCAATGTGCATGAGATCGGACTGAGCCTCGTCATAGGATGCATTGGAGAAGTTGATTTTGGCTTTCCAATAGCGCGCAGTGCGTTGGATGTCCTCAGGTGTTTGCGGGTCCGAAATCACTTGATCGGCGTATCCTTTGGCCTGTTCAAAGGCTTCGATGGTGAAGTAGCAGCGCATGAGTCCAATGCGCGCTTCGAGTTTGTTTTCTTTCAAAACACTTACCGCTTCTAAGATTTGGTAGTGTTCGAGAGCTGCAGAAACGTCCTTTGCATTCCAAGCGATTGTAGCAGCTCCCAAGGCCGCTGATTCCGTATAATCACTGATGGGCTGTTTCAGTACATATTCGAAGGCACGTCGCGCCTCAGCAACGTTGTTTTGATCATACGCGCAATTGCCGAGAAAAAAATGGGCCTCAGCTAAGAACCGGCCTTGATCATAGTTGAGAATGTATTCGCTCAATCGAAGCGTGGCTTTTTCGCAGTCTCGTTCCAAAGCAAAGTTTCTGGCGGCATTGAAGAAGCGTTCCTCAATTTCATCGCCATCCAAACCTACTCCAGAAGGAAGGTTGTCGAGGAGTCCACGATCAATCAAGATGGGTTCAACAACATTGAAGGCATCACCAGCGATGGGGTCTTGACCATATTGTTCCCTCACTTCGTTCCAAAGGCTCAGTACGTCATCGGTGCGGTCCTGCTTAACAGCAACCAGACAGAGGTCCACCAAGGCATATTTCGTCCGTGGTGAATTGGTGAATTCTGCTCTCAATTGCTCGAGAACAGCCTTCGCTTCGTCGAGTTGATTGGTTTCGATGCATGCTCTGCCCAATGCATAGAGTGCTTCTGGCACATAGCTGGACTCAGGTGCCGTGGTGATCAGTTCTTGGAGTGCTGTGATTTCATCCGTTGTTCGATTCAGTGATCCGAAGCAGTCTGCACGTTGGAAACGAGCGTAATCTTCCGTGTTTTCACTTGCATTGATCACTTCGCTGTAGTAACGCGCAGCGGCTTCGAAATCTTTGCTCGAATAGTAGCAATCTCCTACACGCAGTTTGGCATCGCGTATTTTTTCGTTTGTGGTCTCTCCAGCCTGTTTGAGGTAAGATCGGAATGCACTCAACGCATCCACATACTTCTTTCGTTTGAACAATGCGTATCCACGGGCATAAATCCCATCACCATAGTGCGCGCTTTGGTAAGCTCCAGGAGAGGATTCAAATTGAGCATAGTGGGCCGTGGCTTGCGTGTATTTGCGCAACAAGTAACTCAATTCTCCCTGCCAAAAGTGCGATTCAGCGGTCATCAGTGGATCCACGGGATATTCTCTTACGCGTTGGAAGTAGACCTGTGCTTCTTTGTAAGATCCGCTGCGAAATAATTCAACTCCACGATTGTACGATAAGAGTTGATAAGCTGATTTTACTTGCGGTGTTTTTTTCTCAATGAGCTCAAGTGCGGCAAGCGCTCGATCGTAATCTTTGGAAGACATGTAGACTTCCAACAAAAAGCCATAGGCTTCATCCCTCCTTCGGGAGTTTGGATATTCTCTGAGGTACCGTTCAATTGCCGTTATGGCATCATCAAAGGGGTTGTAGGTCAGCTCATAAGCAAGTTTTGCATAGTTGAACAAAGCGTCTTCACTCACTTCAGCATCATAATCCAATTCAGATGTTTTTTTAAACGTGGTTCGCGCTTTGTCACGCTCGCCTAAACTCAAATAACAATCTGCCATATGATACAAGGCGAGCTGCCCCATTTCATCTTGGTCTCGCACCACGATTGTAAAGCAGTTAAGTGCTTTGCGATAAGCTTCGGCATTGTAATAGGTGAAGCCCATTTGGTATGAGAACTCCCGGGTTCGATCCCGCCCTCGACTGAAGCGATACGCTTCTTCCAAGTACGGCAAGGCCTCTTTAAACTGCTTCAGTCGATAGAGTGCGTCGCCCACGAGTCGTGAAACATCAGCGCGCTGTGCCTCCCTAATCTGGAAGTCAGGGCTCATCACTTTCGGGGCAAAATCGATCAGTTCCTTGTATTGTTCAGTCTCATGCAGAAGTTGAGCAATGTAGATTGGGACAACGTTTTGAAATTTCAACTCGTTCTCAAGCGATCGAAAGCCTTCAAGGGCAACTTGAGGTTGACCTTTGAGATAGGAGATGTGACTGAAATAATACTTCGCGGGCAATTGGTATTCACCAGAATCCTCGCCGCCTTCCATCACAGCAAACAAGTCCAGTCGGGCATCATCATAGGCTTCCAATTCAAAATGGGCATGACCTCTTTTGAATTTCTGCTCCAATTTCTCTTCAGAATTCATGCGCAGCGTGTTCAAACCGTTGTAGGCATTTATCGCATCTTTCCAATCGCGCTTGCGGTAGAGGTAATTGGCAAGTTCCCATTGAATTTTTTGTCCCAACGGATTTTCAGGATAGTTCGAAAAGAAAGTTTCAACGCGACGCGATGCATCATTTTGCTGAAGTTGAATGGCGCAGAAAGCGATTCTGTAATGCGCGATGGCGCAGCGCGTGTCTTCGAGGTTGGTCTGCTCGGACAGCCAGTCTTCGTAACCGAAAAGTGCGTTGCTGTACTTTTCATGCTCCCATAGATCGGATGCGGTTTCCCAAAGTTCATCTTCTACATTCCAAGGCATTGATGCGACGTCTTGGGCAAGGATCACGGCATGGGAAGCGACAAGTATCGTTCCAGCAATGAGCATTTGGGCGGTATTTTGATGCATGAGAGGCTTCGAATATGTTCACCGAAGTTAGTTTTTGAACCAACTTTTAGTCAGGTGATTGTACGAAGTTCTCAACGCTTTGCTGTGCCTTTTTCTTCCTTTTGAATTCACAAAAAAAGCACATGAATTTCCTTGTGCTTTTCACCACAGCCAATCACTTTGGACTCACTTGTCACTTGCCATTGGAGCTCCTTCAGGAACATCAGCAATCATGACTCCTGCAGCTTCAAAGATGAGTTGGTGTGCGGGCACATTAACGGCGTCGATTTCCATCAGGGTGGCTCCAGCATCTTCTAGCAAGTGTTTCTGGAGGTTGACCGAAAGCGTGTCGTAAAAGGCTTCTCCGTAGAAATATGTTTTTTTGCCTTGAACGCTGTCTTTTGGGACAAAAAAAGCATGGTCCTTCATAAACACACGGACGGTATCAACATGGGGACCTTTCACGGTCATCCAGCATCCAATCGTTTTGCAGCTTTGGACGATTTCTGCTTCGAAAAGGCCTGCGGCGCTTCCAAACTGTTCAATCATGGCTGCAGCTTCATGCACCTGAAACGATTCCTCATTTGGAGGTATGGCTTCTCCAAAATAGGACCAAGTGTCCTGCGAGATTCCAGTTTGATCGTTGGGTTTATTTGAATTGCATGCCAATGAAAACAGCATGAGAATGAGCAGATGGAGCCTGGGATTCATGATTTGAAGGCCGCGTTTTTGAGTTGAGACAAGGGCGTTTATTTCAAACGAATTTGAAATTCGGTCCTGCGGTTTTTAGATCTTCCTTCATCCGTGGCGTTGCTCTCGATGGGAGAGGACTGACCTTTTCCCTCGTAACTGATGCGGTTCTCCTCGACACCGTTGGATCCGATGGCATTCGCAACGGACTGAGCGCGTTGCTCCGACAATGTCTGATTCTGTGCCGAGTCTCCTCGATCATCCGTGTGTCCAATGACGTGGACCCCAATTGCTTCATTGCGCAACAGGTATGCCGAGAATTGTTCAATGATGAGCAAGCTTGTGCGATTGATCGCAGAGGAGTTGGATTTGAATTGAATGTCACCAATTTCAAATCCTTGTCCGTTCTCAGCCGCTTCGAGTTCAATCGAGGTTGTCTTGTTGTTCAGAGGGGGCTCGCTGGCCTCATGATCATACAGCACCTGCGCCTCGAAAGCAATGCCGTCTGCTTCTGCAATAAGAAGGACATCTTCTCCCGCTGCCATGTTGACCACCGAGGCAAATCGACCATCGTCATTGTTGATTTTAACCTCCTCAATCCGACGGGATTGCGCGTATTGCAGGTAGAGTTTGGCTCCATCTGGAATGTCGCCATCTGTATCGTTGACTGTGCCTTTAACAACAAAAACGGGATCGGGCTTAAATTCCTCGGGCATTGGAAATCGGAGGATGTCCAATCCTTTGGTGCCAATTCTGCGGCTGGCAAACATCGCTTCTGTCCCGTCTGCGCTGACCACTAAGCCGTGTTCATCGCCATCTGTGTTTACTGGAGAGCCGAGGTTTTTGGCCTTGCCCCATGCTCCTGAAGAGTCTCTCTGGCACATCCAAACGTCATATCCGCCCCCTCCAGGTTGGCGGTCACTCGCAAAATAAAGCGTGCGCCCATCAGGATGAAGAAAGGGTGATTTGTCGTTTGTGGTGGTGTTGATCGGCGAAGGGAGCAGCTCAGGTTCTTGCCAAGATCCCTCTGCGTCCAAGCGGCTAAGCCAGATGTCCATCGTGGGGTTTCCAGAAGCATCAGTGATGGAATTCGCATTCACCGCGCTATAAAACAATTCCTGTCCATCGGAGCTTAACGCGGGCTGCGCCTCCCATCCATCGGTGGTGTTGAGTGACTCGATAGGAATAAGGTCTCCCCAGAAATATATGTAAGAGCCATCATCATTGCGATCAAGCACTTCATACTTGGCGAGAAATAAGTCGATGTTATTGGGGTAGCCTGCCACTGGATTTTGAGCAGCAATGAACAGATCCAAGTTGTCAACTGAAATGCTAACGCCTCCGTAGTTCAGGCCATTTCGAAATGGATGTTCCAGTGCGTGCCCATTTGGAAAAGGCTGTTCGGCGTATCGCTCACTGAGCATAAATGTTTCGACTTCTCTGGAAACAACGTCTCCTTTGGCTTTGAAAGAACCTTTGCGGGTGAAAAAAAGCATGGTGCCATCGGGAGACAATCCGGGCAAATACTCATCGGAGGATTGGCTAATCGAAGGAATAGCTTCTGGGGTGTAAGCATCTTCGTTTTTCCAGTAAGCCAATAAAAAATCAATGTTCGGCAAAACCTCCATGACTTCTTCTGCATGCTTTTGGTAGCGCTTTCCAAGTGCTGCTTCTGACTCTGATGGAAAGCCTAAAAACGATTTAAATTGTTGCCGCGCTTCCTGATACCGGCCATCGGCATAAGCCATGGCACCGAGCATGTAATGCACATCAGCATTGTATAAAGGACAAAGATCCAACAGTTGGAGCAACGGCGCTTCTGCTGACCGAAAGCTGCCGCGTGATCGTTTGATTTCATTGAATTCTAAACGCCCCCATTCATAGAGGCATTCCATGCAGTTTTCTTCCCGTTCGAAGCCATCTTGGAGGAATTGAACACGCTGAGCGCGATCATATTTCGAGCCATTTTTTCCTTTCTCAAGCAGTTTGGCTGTTTTCCCAATCAATTGCTCGAAGCATTGATCTTCCTCTTCAACCTCATTTAACTCCTCGTCTTGTGCATGCAGTGCAGGAGAAAAAGCAAGTGCCGAGGCGAAAACGACAAGGTTAAGTGCTCCTCGCATTGATCGCGTCAAGGACAAAAGGGCTGCAGCGCTGGGCCAATCACTGGCTAAGGAACGAAGGTGCATCATTGTTCAGACAGCAGCTGTAGCATCGGGGTTGAGTTCGCCTTCAGAAGCAGCAATCATGGATGAAACGGCACCATCGCCTGTGACATTGACCACTGTGCGGCACATATCGAGAATGCGGTCAACAGGAAAAATCAATGCAATCCAAGCAGGGTTTAGGCCAACGCTTTCGAGGACAATGATCATAAGGACCAAGCCAGCAGATGGCACGGCTGCCGCGCCAATTGAAGCGAGGGTTGCCGTCAAGACAATTACCGCTTGCTGCGACCATTCGAGTTCAACCATGTGGAATTGTGCAAGGGCTACAACTGCGATGGCTTGATACATGCTCGTGCCGTCCATGTTGACTGTGGCGCCAATTGGGAGCACAAAAGATGAAGTGCGCGAATTGACTCCTAGCTTCTCATTCACTGACTTCATTGTAACAGGAAGAGTAGCTACTGAACTCGAGGTGGAAAAAGCGGTTAGCTGGGCATCCCGCATTCCTGCCGAGAAACGCTTCCAACTGAGTTTTTTCACCGTCAAGCTCACCAGCATCGGATAGAAAATGAAGACCATGATGGCGAGACCGAGCACGACTACCAGACTGTATCGCAAAAGGAAGCTCAACAATTGTTGAAGCATCTCAGGTTCTGTACCAGCAGCTTTGACCACTTGTCCGGCCATCAAGGCAAACACAAAAAAGGGCATGGCACGCATCACCACCCAAACCATTTGAATGAACACCTCATTCAAAGAATCGATAGCACGTACCAACGGTGATTTCTTGTCCTCTGGAAGTCCGACAATGACAATTCCGAAGAAGATCGCGAAGAAGATGATTTGAAGCATTTTCATGTCGACCAGTGAGCCAAAAATGTTTTTGGGCACCACATCTACGAGTGGCTGCAGTGGGCCACTATTCTTGGTGTTGGTGGCTTTGTTCAGTTTGTCGTCAACCCAGTCGTTGTTTTTAGCTTCTTCCGCAGCGATGCTCTGTACCAACTCTTGTCGTTCGGGATCTTTTGAGAATTGAATGTCATCCAAGGCCTGGATGCCATTGGCATCTCGCCACAATTCATAGCGTATTCGATTCGATTCAAGTAAGTCTGGATGCGCACCGCTTCCGGGTGAAAACAGATTCACCAAAGCCAACCCAATGAGCACTGCGGCCATGGTGGTCAAGACATAAGTGACCAAGGTCTTGAGCCCAAGCCTTCCGAGTTTTTGAATGTTGCCAAGGCTTGTGACACCACTGATAATGCTAAAGAGCACGAGCGGCACTGCAATGAGTTTGAGCAGGTTGATGAAGATGTCACCAAACGGCTGAATGTAATCTAGCGTAAAGTCGTTCCAGCCATAGGTCACACTGAGCCATGCGTAAGCAACGCCAAGGATGAGACCTATGATAACCTGCCAGTGGAGTGCCAATTTCGTCATGCTACGAATTTAGTTCCAATGCGGTGAGTTTTGGACGCTTTAGGTCAGTCGAACCGTGCGGTTTTTCAACCATTCATCCACCAATACTAACATTGCCATGGCCTCGACAAGAGGCACGGCGCGGGGCAAAACGCAAGGGTCGTGTCGTCCTTTCCCTTCAACCTCAACCTCGTGGCCTTGTTGATCGATTGATTTTTGTGTTTGCATGATCGTAGAGACGGGCTTGAATGCAACCCGGACAACGATGTCTTGTCCGTTTGAAATCCCTCCTTGAATCCCTCCGCTGTGGTTGGTTTTGGTGCGTGCTTTTTCGCCATCACGCTTCAACCAAATGTCGTTGTGTTCACTGCCGATCATTCGAGTGCCTTCGAACCCACTGCCGATTTCCATCGCCTTCACTGCCGGCAAGCTCCACATGGCATGCGCCAGTACCGCTTGCAATTTATCGAAAACCGGTTCTCCCCATCCTGCAGGGATTCCTTTCACAACTGCTACCACGCTTCCGCCAACAGTTTCTCCTTGCGCACGAACTTCGATAATTCGTTTCTCCATCTCCGCCGCTACGCTCAGATCTGGACATCGCACAGGTGACGCATCCACAGTGCTTCGCTCATGAAATTTCGGTGCGTCTTGCATCTCAATGTTTTGCACGCGGTCCACATAAGCGCAAGCCTCAACACCTTCGGTTGCTAATAGTTGCCGCGCAATTCCACCTGCAACTACACGGCATGCGGTTTCTCGAGCAGAAGAACGCCCACCGCCTCGGTGGTCTCGAAACCCATATTTGGCATCGTAAGTGAAGTCTGCATGCGATGGACGATATGTCGATTTCAGGTGGTCGTAATCCTTTGGCTTTGGATCAGCATTTCGGATGAGAAATCCGATTGGTGAACCTGTGGTTTTGCCTTCAAAAATTCCACTCAACCATTCCACTTGGTCCTCTTCCTTTCTGCTAGTTGTGAGTTTGGATTGTCCGGGTTTCCTTCGATTGAGTTCAAGTTGAATGGCATCAAAGTCAACCAACAGACCTGATGGGCAGCCATCAATGATGCCGCCGATAGCGGCGCCATGTGACTCGCCAAAGGTGGTGAGTCGAAAAATTGAACCAAATGAATTGCCCGCCATGAGGTAAAGTTACGATACCGGTCGTGCGATTGCTACCTTGCGTCCATGCGCATGTTATGGAAGAACATCAAAGGCCTTGTTGGGGCATATGACCAGCCTCCAACTCATTTGTCTGGAAAGGAGATGCGGAATTTTGCCTTCATGGAGGACGCTTGGTTGGCCATTGAAGATGGCAAAGTTGTCGATTTCGGCGCCATGTCTGAATTTCCGGGAATCGTGGATTGGTCAGGTTTGGAAGTGCTAGATTGCAGTGGCAGGTACGTTATGCCTGCTTGGTGTGACAGCCACACCCACCTCGTTTTTGCGGCGCCACGGGGAGGCGAGTTTTTGGCGAGACTTGAGGGGAAGAGTTACCAGGAAATTGCTGCTGCAGGTGGGGGAATTTTGAATTCTGCAAAAGCTTTGCAAAGCATGCCCGAGGAGCAGCTGCTTTCCGATGCAAGGGAGAGGTTGAAGCATGTCATGAAATTGGGCACCGGAGCGATTGAGATCAAAAGTGGATATGGGCTCACATCGGAAGCAGAACTTAAAATGCTCCGCGTGATTGCTGCGCTGAAAGTCGAATTTGATCTTCCGATTCGGGCAACGTTTTTGGGTTGTCATGCCGTGCCAGAAGGCGACTGGACATCAGAGAGTTGGACGGAGCACGTGATCAAGGAATTGTTACCAAAGGTGGCTGAGGCCAATTTGGCTGATTACGTCGATGCCTTTTGCGAAGAAGGCTATTTCAGTGCCGATGATGTTGAAGCTTTCTTGAAAGCGTCAAATGATTTGAGCATTCCTGGCAAAGTGCATGTCAACCAATTCAACTCCATCGGAGGCGTAAAAATGGGAATTGAAAATTCCGTTCGCTCTTTGGATCATTTGGAAGAATTGAGCGTTGATGATTTGGAGGCATTGGCCTTGCGGTCCAATTCGGGTGGATCGCCACTTTTTGCATGCGCTCTTCCTGGTTGCTCCTATTTCTTGAGCATTCCTTATGCACCGGTGCGCAGATTGATGGATGCAAATGTGCCTGTTGCTTTGGCCACTGACTTCAACCCCGGTTCTGCGCCGTCGGGCAATATGGGGCGAGTGGTGCAAATGGGCATGGTGAAGATGAAAATGCATCCGCTCGAGGCCATAGCGGCTGCAACGATAAACGGTGCTGCAGCCATGGGACTCGCTGATGTAGCTGGAACCATTGGCATCGGCCGGTCGGCCAACCTGCTCTTGACCAAGCCGATGGATGGTTTGGAGACAATGGGGTATGCATTCGGTGAAGAATCGGTTGAAAAAGTGTTCATTGGTGGTGTGCAACAATGACGAAAAGCCGTGGAAGTCGGCATAATTTAGGCCTTGGAATTGATCCGATAAAAGAAGTTTAAATATGCAAC
Organism: uncultured Flavobacteriales bacterium; assembly: GCA_905479395.1. Taxonomy (GTDB): domain Bacteria; phylum Bacteroidota; class Bacteroidia; order Flavobacteriales_D; family Sanyastnellaceae; genus UA16. Next base: position 11,997 of record CAJQMI010000111.1, on the reverse strand, counting down.
AACGACTGGTAGAATGTGTGCCCAATATTTCCGAAGGGCGAAGGAGTGAGGTTATTGATGCCGTTGCATCGGTGGTCAATCAGGTGGAAGGAGTGAAGCTGCTGGACGTCGATCCGGGTAAATCAACCAACCGCACTGTAATCACCTTTGTCGGTCCACCTGAAACGGTGGGCGAGGCAGCTTTTCAATTGATTAAAAAAGCGGCAGAGCTGATTGATATGCGCAATCATAGAGGGGAGCACCCTCGAATGGGAGCCACTGATGTGTGTCCTTTCGTGCCAGTGAGCGGTGTGAGCATGGAGGAATGCGTTGAAATTGCGAGGAAGCTAGCGGAGCGCGTTGGCAATGAGCTCGGCATCCCGGGTTATTTGTATGAGTCAGCTGCTCTTTCGGTTGAACGTCAGAATTTGGCTACCTGCCGCAAAGGCCAATACGAGGGGTTGGCCAAGTTGGAAACGCCAGGAGGTAAGCCGGATTTCGGCCCTGCTGTGTGGAATGAACAAACGCAGCGCTCAGGAGCAACTGCAATTGGCGCAAGGGATTTTCTCATTGCTTATAACATCAACCTGAATACTACGAGTTCTCGTCGAGCGAATGCCATTGCATTTGACATCCGGGAATCTGGACGTGTGAAGCGTGAGGATGGTCCCGGCAGCCCTATTGTAAAAGATGCCAACGGAGAGCCAGTGCGCCAATCGGGGACATTGAAGGCTGTGAAGGGCATTGGTTGGTACATCGAGGAGTACGGTGTGGCTCAACTTTCATTGAATTTGACCAACATTCGCACGACGCCAGTGCACGTGGCATTTGATGAAGCTTGCGCCCGTGCACAGGATCGTGGTATCCGTGTCACGGGATCTGAATTGGTGGGACTATTGCCACTGCGCGTTCTCACGGAAGCTGCGGATTACTTTCTGGGCAAGCAACAACGCTCACGGGGCATTTCGGATTCAGAAAAGGTCAAAATCGCGGTAAAATCATTGGGTCTTGATGATCTGGCTCCTTTTGATCCAACAAAACGTGTCATCGAGTATGTGATCTCAGAACCAGGCAATGCGCCCCTGCTTGACATGAATTTGAAGGCATTTGCAGAGCTAACAGCTTCGGAATCTCCTGCTCCAGGCGGAGGATCTGTGGCGGCTTATGCAAGCACAATGGGTGTCGCACTGGCTTCCATGGTCGCCAATCTATCGGCACACAAACGCGGATGGGACGAACGTTGGTCTGAGTTCAGCGCTGTAGCGGCACGTGGCGTGAATTTACAGTCACAGCTCGCGGGACTCGTGGATGCCGATACAGCTGCATTCAACCAAATCATGGAGGCTTATGGTTTGCCTAAATCATCGCAGGAACAGAAGAACCTTCGTCACCAAGCGATTCAGGATGCTACAAAGCATGCAATCGAGATTCCAATGCAGGTGGCGCGCTTGTCGATGCAGGCAATGCAGGTAGCCAAGGAGATGGCTGCCATTGGAAATCCAAATTCCATCACGGATGCAGGAGTTGGTGCAATGGCCATTCGCACGGGAGTCAAAGGAGCGATTTTGAATGCTCGTGTGAACTTGGCTGATTTGGAAGACGACGGCTTTGCATCTGAGGTTCGAGAAGAATGCAGTCAGATGTGGCAGAAAGTTGAGAGGGTCGAAGCAGAAGTGCTTCAGCGAGTGGACGAGGTGCTCGGTGCCTGAGTCGCCCCGATCAGATTCAGTAAATACGTAACAAAAAAGGCCCGCATTGCGGGCCTTTTTTTATGTTGTTGCTCAAAAATGAGCGGTGATTTAGTTTGCAGTGTTTCGGCGCTCTTTGATTCGAGCTGCCTTTCCTGTCAATTCTCGCAGGTAATAGATGCGAGCACGACGCACCTTTCCTCGCTTGTTCACTTCGATGTTGTCAACGAGCGGTGAAGCTGATGGGAACACGCGTTCCACACCGACGCCTGATGCCATTTTGCGCACTGTAAAGGTGGCTGTGTGCCCCTTGCCTCGACGTTGGATAACCACGCCTTGGAATTTTTGCAAACGCTCTTTGCTTCCCTCACGAATCTTAATCGTGACGGTTACAGTATCTCCAGCACCAAATTCTGGCCACTCTGGCGTTTTCACTATCTTGTTTGCGATGTCCTGAATCCGGTCCATTGTCTTGACGTTTTCTACTCCCGTGAATTGGGGTGCAATATTACGAAGAATTACAGTAGAATTTTAACTCAAAGTCAGGAATCTTTTTCAAACAAATCGGGGCGCAGTGATTGTGTGCGCTGAATGGCTTGTTCTTCCAGCCAATCGTTGATGGCTTTGTGATCGCCTGACCTCAGTATTTCCGGGACTTTCCAACCATTATATTCCGCTGGTCTTGTGTAAACAGGAGGGGCCAGAAGGTTGTCTTGAAAGCTGTCTGTAAGTGCGCTTTGTTCGTCTCCAATTACACCTGGAATGAGTCGAACTATGGCGTCGGTCAAAACCGCAGCAGCGAGTTCACCTCCGGAGAGCACATAATCCCCAATGGAAATTTCGCGGGTCACCAAGTGTTCACGGATTCGCTGGTCGATGCCCTTATAATGCCCGCACAAGAGAATCAAGTTTCCTTGCATGGATAGATGATTCACTGCAGATTGTTTCAATTGTTCGCCATCAGGAGTCAAAAAAACAACTTCAGCATAATGCCTTTCTTCCTGAAGGGCGGAAATGGCGTCGGCAATGGGTTGAATCGTTAAGACCATGCCGGCAGATCCACCGAAGGGCACATCATCTATTTTTTTGTGTTTGTCGGTGCTCCAGTCGCGAATGTTGTGCACCACGATTTCGACCAAGCCTTTTTCTTGCGCTCGTTTGACGATGCTATCTGAAAAAGGACCTTCCAATAATCCAGGAACCGCTGAGAGTATGTCAATGCGCATGCGGCGAAGTTAAGCGGGGCAATCCAGAGTCCATTCGTTTTGTTGATTTCCCATCTACCAAGTGAACGAAGCGTTGTAAATTTATCATTCAATAAATTGGAGGGGATATGCATTCTGAGCAATGAAGGAACGAAAAGATTACCGAACGGTTGTTAGCCATCCGTTTCACGTGTTTAATGGCATTTTTCTGACGCTGCCTTTGGATGGTATTCGTCAGACGGGGCTGCGTGTTCCGTTGTTGCAAGAAAGTTGTGATGCCGGTTTGGAGGCCTCGAAGGAGCCCAAAGAAATTTTGGATGAATTCTTCAAAACACAAGGTCTTGATACTGCAAAGGAACAAGGGGACTTGTTGTTCAGAATCATCCAATATGTTGAGCGACAGGTAGTTCTGGTAGACGCGCTTGAAGATGCGCGTTACGCACAGTTGAATGACTTGGGAGGTGTAGAGTCGCTGCAGAGTTTCATGCAGCGGATTCGCCGGCATGGAAAGGAGGAGGAGTTAAAGGAGACTTTGGGGGACTATGCCGTTCGTGTGGTACTTACGGCACACCCCACTCAGTTTTATCCAGGAAACGCGTTGGCCATCATCACCGATTTGGCAAAGGCCATGGAGCACAATGATTTGGTGAGCATTCGGAAATTACTTCACCAATTGGGATTGACTCCGTTTTTTCAGTCAGAGCCGCCATCGCCCTACGACGAGGCGGTGCGGCAGTCTTGGTACCTGGAGAATGTGTTTTATCACGCTGCCCCTGAATTGTACGCACGTGTGGCGCAAACGTTGGACGACGCTTCAGCAGAAGCGCTGAGTGAGCAATTGATTTCGATTGGATTTTGGCCAGGCGGTGACCGTGACGGCAATCCGTTTGTGGATGCAAAAACGACGTGGCACGTCGCAGAACGACTGCGCGCGACCTTGTTGCGCTGTTATCGAAGGGAAATAAGGGACTTGCGCCGTCGCATTACTTTCAAGCATGTTTCATCTCAGTTGGATCAACTTCAAGATCAGATTGAGTTTGCCATGCTTCACCCTGATGATCAGCGGTTATCTGTGGTTTCGCTCACCGATAAATTGGAGGAGGTAGCGGATTGGGTGGAAGAGCATTCCAATGGCCTCTATTTGAGTAAAATTCGTGGCTTTCAATTCAAGTTGAGGTTGTTTGGTTTGCACTTTGCGAGCTTGGACATTCGCCAGGACAGCCGAGTCATTCAAAGTGCTTTGCGCAGTGCTTTATCTGCTGGAGGCGCACAGATGGCTGAATTCGAGGACATGAGCCAAAGTGAGCAGATTGAATTTTTGATGTCTGCGGAATTGCCCAATGAAGTCAATGGTTTGGGAGAAGAACGCCATCAGGATGTTCTCGAGTCGATGCGGGTGATGCTGCGGATCCAAAAACAGAATGGACCTCGCGCTTGCCATCGCTTCATCATCAGCAACTGCAGGGGCATGGTCGATATTGCTGCCGTTATTGGTTTGGCTCGTATGGCAGGAGTTTGGCAAAAAATGCAATTGGATGTCGTGCCTTTGTTTGAGACGATTGAAGACCTTGCAAATGCGCAGTCTGAGATGCAGTTGATGTACGGTCATCCGTTGTATCGTGAACACCTTAAGACCCGCAAGGACAAGCAAACCGTAATGCTTGGATTTTCCGATGGCACGAAAGATGGTGGTTATCTGCAGGCCAATTGGTCCATCTACCAGGCAAAACGTCGCCTGACAGAACTTTCTCGTTCTTCAGGCGTAACGGTTCTATTCTTTGACGGTCGAGGCGGTCCTCCCGCGAGAGGGGGCGGAAACACCCACCGATTTTATGCATCGTTGGGATCAGACATTGAGAACACGGAGATCCAAACGACCATCCAAGGCCAGACCATTAGTTCCAATTTCGGCATACCCAAATCTGCTGGCTTCAATCTGGAACTGCTTTTGACCGCAGGATTGCAGAGCCGTCTTTTCGAAGATCCTCAGACAGAACTCTCTCAAGATCAGTCTGACCTTATGGAGGAACTTGGGCAGTTGAGCCATGGACATTATGCTGAATTAAAGGCTCATCCTCAGTTTATGTCGTACCTGTCGACATGGGGAACCTTGAAGTATTATGGTGAAACAAACATTGGAAGCCGTCCAACGAGCAGGGCCAAGAAGGGTGAGTTGACTTTTGGCGACCTACGCGCAATTCCCTTCGTGGGGTCATGGACGCAGCTGAAGCAAAACGTACCTGGATTTTTTGGCTTGGGACACGCATTGGCGCATCTGGATTCTTTGGGACGACTGGACGAAGTGGCTGCATTGTACTCGGACAATTCCTTTTTTCGAGCACTGGTCGAAAATAGCATGCAGAGCATGGTGAAAAGTGACTTTAGACTCACCGCTCATCTTGAGCATGATGAACGATTTGGTGGAATTTGGAGTTCAATCCATGAGGAATACCAAACCACGAAGCGTTACGTGCTTCGGATCACTGGTCAAAAGGAATTGATGGAAAGGAATCCCCACATTCGAGAAAGCATCGCGTTGCGTGATGGAATCATTCGCCCACTTTTGGTCATTCAGCATTTCGCGTTGGGAGAGATTGAACGCTCAAAAGGAAAAGGCGACTGGGATGATGAAGTCCTAAAGCGCTTGGTGGTTCGCTCCATGTTTGGAATCATCAACGCAAGTCGCAACGCGGTTTGATTCAAATTGAAGTGGCATCTTGTTGAGTTGAATTTTCGGTCATGAAAAAAGGCGGACCATTTGGTCCGCCTTTTTTATGTCAGGTTAAGTGCTAAAATTAACGCAGTCCCTTGACCAAGTCCATTTCGTTGACCAAATTATCGGCACCCGCGAACTTGTCCAAAATCCAAAGGACATAGCGGATGTCGACTGAAATGGTTCGCTGAAGTTCATCTTCAAAGGCGATGTCGCCGCTCATGGCTTCCCAGTTGCCATCGAATGCACAACCGATGAGGTCGCCGTTGGCGTCCATCACAGGAGAACCTGAATTACCACCTGTGATGTCGGTTCCATGAATGAAGCAGACCACCAACTCGCCAGACGCGTCAGCGTACTGACCAAAATCGCGGCTACGAATCAAATCGTCGAGGGCATCAGGAACTACGAATTCAGGGTTTGAATTGTCCTTTTTTTCAAGCACTCCATTGGCAGTGGTAATGAAATCATAGTTTACGGCGTCTGACGCTTTGTATGGGGCGACAGCTCCATAGGTCACACGCATTGTGCTGTTGGCGTCTGGAGCGATGGCGCGGTCTGCATCCATTTCGCGCAAGCCTTTCACAAACAAGCGATAGCCCCGGTTGAATTTCGCTTCAGCTGGATTTGCCATACCAGCGAAATAGGTCTGGATTGCACTATTTCCGACTACGATTGCCAAGTCTTTATCCATGGTTTTTTGTGATGGATTGGCAATGAAATCAGCACATCGTTTGGCGTCAACAAGGAAGCTCTTGGCATACATCTTGTCAGCGTAGCGTCCAAAGTCATTTTTGTACTTATCGGCAACAATTGAGAAGAATGATGGGTGATAGGCTGGGTCGATGTCGTTCTGAAATTTGGTCATCAAGTTGACAAACAAATCACGGTCAGTAGCTTGATCGTACTCACGGAAGTGACCATTGGTGTAGTCTGTCATGGCAGCTTGTGTGGCTGCTACCTCTTCGGCGTCTTCACTGAACAGTCCCGCAGCCATTCGATAAAAGCGAAATGCGAAGAGGCTGATGTCACATCCGATAAGACCAGCTTCAAGGGCATAGACCTTTCCTCGAACAGAGGCATTCGTATCATCGTAGTACTCACTGATCATTTCCAGTGTGCCTTCGTATTCTTTGGCTCTTGCAGGATCTTCGCTCATCCATGTGCGGAAACGATCTTCCAATTCCTGTTTTTGTGTCTGGACGTCCAAACGTTTGAGTCCTTTGGATTGTCCGATGTAGTATTTCCAGTAATTGGCTGTCTGAGCGTACTTCGCAGCATATTGGATGCGGACAGCAGGGTCTGCGTCCATGTGAGACTTCATTGTTTTTAGCTTCAAATCACGCACTTCCACAACGGACGGATTGTAAAGGTCAAGTGCCTGCTCAATGCCCCAGCTGCTGAGGAAGCGATCCGTACTACCAGGGTAGCCCATGACCATGGTAAAGTCATCTTCTGAAACACCATCCATGGAAATTCGCAAGTGACGTTTTGGCTGATAAGGGACGTTGTTTTCATTGAAGTCTGCGGGTTCATTGTCTGCACCTGAGTAAATGCGGAGCATGGAGAAATCCCCGGTATGCCTTGGCCACATCCAGTTGTCGGTATCGCCTCCATACTTTCCAACACTCTCTGGGGGCGCAGCCACCAATCGGATGTCCCGATAGGTCTTGTATTCAAACATATAGAACTCATTGCCGTAGTAAAAGCTTTTGAGGTCAAGTTCCTTCTCTCCGTCTGGGTTCATTTCTGTCATCAACGCTTTGCGCGCTTCTCCGATAGCGGCGTCTCGCTCATCTTCAGACATCTCATTTGTGACATCAGCAAGCATGGTTTCAGTGACGTCGTCGATTCGCACCAAAAAACTGATGACAAAATCATCGATGTGCTTTTCTTGGTCAAAAGCCTTGGCGAAAAAGCCATCCGTCAGGTAATCGTTTTGGGTCGAACTGAAGCCTTGAATCGCATCATACGCACAATGATGATTGGTCAGGACGAGGCCTTGCGAAGAAATGACTTCACCCGTGCAAGAGCCTCCATTGAGTCGGACAATGGCGTCCTTGAGAGAAGCATTGTTGATGTCATAGATTTCTTCTGCGGTGAGATTCAATCCCATGCCTTGCATTTCAGCCATGGTGATGCGATTGAGCATGTTGACAATCCACATTCCTTCATCGGCTTGTGTTGTCAATCCTGGAAGCATCATGCCGATGATCAGGAGAAAGGTGGTTATTTTTTTCATGTGTTCAATTTGGTTTTCATTCAGTAGCAACCCATTCAGTTTCATCCAGTATGGTTTGAATGGCAGAGTACAGGGTGTTCAAGTCAGGACCTCCATAACGGGCCTTTACCTGTTTGCCATTGATCACTGTGATGGTCGCCGGCAAGTCTGTGACGCGGGGATTGTCATATTCATCTTCTAGGGATGAATAGTGACACAATTCAGCAGCAGAGTTGATGGCTTCTGCGTATTGCTTTGCTCGACTAGGGTGCAGGCTCGCGCGGAATTCTCCCAATTGAAGCGAAGAGAGTGGACCATCCTGGAATGGTCGAGTAAGTTTGAGGTAGACTGAATTGTCAGTGTTCCAAACAAACTTGAAAGCAGGGCATCTTCCAAAGCAAGCCGTTCTCTCAAAGGTGATAGCACTTTGAATGGCTTGAGCATCCAGTTGGGTATCGCCGACAGCTGCATTTGCCACGTCAATGGAGCGTTGCATGCGATAAGTCGTGCAACTCGATAAGACGGAGGCAAGTGAAAAGAGAAAAATGATGCTGGTCAGCTTCATTTGTTCCGGCTTTTTTTGGACTCCTTGATTTCCTTGGTTTTTGTCAACTGCTCTTTTTGCATTTGTTCCAAGCGCTCCTGGAATCCGGACTTCTTCTTGGGCTTGGCCTTGTTCTCCTCAATTTTTTCGCGAATCTTATCTTCGTCGATGAGGAATGCCTTGATTGCGAGCATTTGTCCCATGCTGATGACGTTGGCCGCGAGATAGTACAAGCTCAATCCTGATGCAAAGCGGTTGAAAAAGAAGAGCATCATAAAGGGGAATATCTGCTGTATCACCTTCATGTTTGGCATTCCCGCCTGCTGCGGCTGTGGCGGTTGATTGGCCATTGTCAGTCGCATGTAGAAGAAGGTTGACGCTGACATCAAAATGGTGAATCCACTGACATGCGCTCCGTAGAATGGGATGCTGAAAGGAAGATCTAAGATGCTGTCAAAAGCTCCCAGATCATCGGCCCACAAAAAGGATTGCCCTCGCATGTCAATATTGGCTGGGAAAAACCGGAACATTGCATACAGAATGGGCATTTGCAGAAGTCCTGGCAGACATCCAGCCAGTGGATTGACTCCCGTTTTTCGGTAAAGCGCCATGGTGGCTTGTTGCTTTCCCATTGCGTCATCTCCATACTTTTCAGTCAACGCATCAATTTCTGGTCTGAGAACGCGCATCTTGGCTGAAGACTTGAAATTCTTCCAAGTGATTGGACTCAGAGCCATTTTGATGATGAGGGTGATGATCAAAATGATGATGCCCGCAGAGACAAAATAATTACTGAGCAATTGGTACAAAGGCAAAATAGCGTTCCTGTTGACCCATCCAAAAATCCACCACCCGTAATCGATGATGCGGTCGGCTTCACTCCAGCCCGTCGCAAGCAATGCATCTTGTTCGTTGGGTCCGAAGTAAAAATTCAATGTGGCCGCTGATTGATTGCCCACTTTTTGGGTTTCAAAAGGCAGAAGTGCGGCATATTGCATGGTCACTGTCGAGTCTTCCTCTGGAACAAGCGTTGTGAGCATCGATCCGGCTTGGAAACCAGAAGGAGTCGTGACAATCGCTGAGAAGAAGTTTTGTTTGAATGCGACCCATTCCAAGGGGAGTTCTGATTCAAATTCATCAGGCCTGCCATCGCTCAGGTAATCGCGTCCTTTGCCTTCTTCTTTGTAGTAAATGCTGCTGTGTTGCCTTTCCCATTCGAGGCCTTTTTCGTTGGTTACGCCTTCTGCATTCCAAGAAAGTGCAAACTTCTCTCCGAGTTCATAATCAAACCCTTCGAAACTTAAATCGGATTCGAGTTGACTGCCCTTGAGTTGATGGCTCCATCGCATGGATTTGCCATTGCCATTTGAAGATATTAGAACCAACTCGTCTGATGTCTGGCGTTCCACGACGAAGTGGAATTCGCCCACTGACAAGGTGCGGTTGACTTCATTGAATTCGAAAAGAACATTGATTTCACTCTTTTCTGGCTTCCAAAGTGCAACACGTTCCTCTGATCCGTAGCGATTGTATTGCGGAAGAAGCGCTGAACGAGGTGTGCCTCCTCTGCTGGTAATTTCAACCTGCACGTCTTCATTGCTGAGCGTAAACGTCTCGTCTTGCCCGACGGCAGCGGATGCCAATGAACCGAACCGAGCCTCAAGTTTTGGATCAATAAGTTCCCCGCTGGCATCCTCGAGGACCTTTACTTCTTCCTGCCGCAAAGAGGCCTGAAAAGCTTCTTCTTCAAGCTGAAGCACACTGTCTTGGCGCGCCTCCTCTACAAGGCGTTCTTGTTCGGCAATTGCGGCATCTCGTTCTTCCTCGGAAGGTGTCGAATACCAGATATAGCCGACGTAAAGGACCACCATCAAGATGATTCCGGTGATTTGATTTTTATCCATGAGCGACGGCGAAGTTAAGGGGATTCAAGTGGAAGTTAGGTGGATTGTGGACCGAGTGTTTACCATTGTTCATGACCAGGCGCAAGCCAGAGATCATGTTGCTTCATGTATGACTCAACCACATCGCGGACACAGCCTTTTCCACCACCTTTTGGACTCACATAATGGCATGCTTCGACCACTTCAATTGCGGCATCTGAAGGACAGCAGGCAAGTCCTACACTGCGAAGGACAGGAAGATCTGGCAAATCATCTCCCATGTAGGCAACTTCTTCGAGTTTCAAGTTCATCCGCTGGCATATGCCCTTGAGCACTTCCATTTTGTTGTGGCTCCCCATGTGAACTTCTTCAACGCCGAGGTAGCGCATTCTCACGCCGACGCTTTCTTCTTTACCGCCACTGATGAGGGCGATTGGAACGTTTTGTTTGCGGGCCCATTGCACAGCGAAACCATCACGGGCATTGGCAGAGCGAAGCATATGTCCGTCTGTAGTGATGATGATTTGTCCATCTGTGAAAACACCATCATAATCAAATGCGAGTAATTTGATGGATGCTAGCTGTTGACTGGTAAGGCTCATGGTTTCAGTTTCTCAGGTGTGTGATGAAAGGATTGAATGCTCTGCGTGAGTGCTTGATAAAGCGATTCAAATTCAGGATGTTCCTTCAGTAATTTTTGATGTGCATCCAATGCCGAATGGTCCTGTCGCATGGCTGGACCAGTTTGGTGATGTTTGGAGGTGCCAGCGAATCCTTGAGAAGCAATGTGCTCAGCGATCGGCTGAAAAAGGTCCCACGATAAGGAAGCTCGTTTGCAAAGTTCTTGTGCGATGGCAAAGCAATGGTTCGTGAAGTTCGCAGCGAAAACTGCAGTGAGATGCGCAGTTTGTCGCTCTTTTTCTGAAAGCTCGTGCAACTCCGATGCAATCAACTGAGCGAATTTGTGCAACACGTTTCTTACTGAGGAGGAGCAAGAAAGTGCGATGGGGTAGCTATTTGACGTTGGTTCTGCGTCAGGTGCGATGCTTTGAATGGGCCAAAGAACACCTCCTTCTTGCAGAGGATTAGGCATGCAGCCGCTGAAATGAATCACCAAAGGCCCTGAAGGCAATTGTTGAATGACATCGTTGATTGCATCATCGGAAACGGCGACCAATATGGCGTCTACATCAGACGGTATCTTGCTCGGATCAGAGGTCAATAAAGCATCCTGATGTTCGAGGCCTTCAGGCAATTCCGCTGTGCGGTTGCAGTATGCTGCGATGTTGATGCCAGAATTTTGCCAAGCGCGTCCAAGAGCCCTGGCAACATTTCCTTTTCCGATGAGCGCTACCGTTTGAATTGCAATCATGGCCCTGTGCAATCTCAGATTAAGAAGTCGTTTTTTTATCCCGTGTCCACCTCGCAAAGACCGCCATTCCTGAGCCAATTGCCATGAGAATGCAACCGATCCACAACACATTGATGAGCGGGAAAAGTACGGCTTGCATGACGACGAAGTCGCGACGCACTGAGATGTGCTCCCATATGGTCATTTCGAGGGTTTCATCCTGAGGGTTAAAGGACTCGATTCGCACTTTGATTCCAAAGTCTTCAGCTTCAAAGAGGTCTGGGATGACCAAGCTATCGCGAACAATGTACAAGGGCTCGATTTTAGATTGGAGCGTCTTGTTTTTCAATTGCACACAGGCCGCAACAGCCAGATCTTTGGACAACAAACCACGTTCTGGTTTTTCAGACTCA
>CAJQMI010000110.1 GCA_905479395.1 uncultured Flavobacteriales bacterium | reverse complement strand
GCATCGGATGTTGTTCAAGGGCTGTTTCCGGGCATCGTAGAGGAGCACCAACCTCACTGTGCTCATCATCACACGCAGGCATCAATTATTCCGCTAGAGGGAGTAAGTCTTCGAGCGTACGATGAATGTGCTATTTGCGACTGGGATTGGTTGCCTGCCGGTTCCATTGGTGCAAAGGCGTTGCAAGTTCCGAGCCGCAATTGGAGCGAGCTTCTGAAAGTTGGAACCGTTGAACGAGGCTACTTCCGCAACCATTGGAATCAAGCAAAAAGCCACAGAGGGCCGCCGCAGAAAGGATAAATTGATTCTCCTTTTTTTTCATTCCTCTTCCTTTTTTTTATGCGTGCAATTTCCTCTGCTCAGGCAGCTGGAGTTTGCGAGTATGGGATGACACAGAGGCTTTTGATCGCTCTTATTCTTGTCCTGAGTTGGACGCTTGTAAAGGCGCAAAATGTTCCTCTTTCCGAAATCAATGGGCACATTGTTCGCAGTGAATCTCAGATTCCCCTGCAAAATGTTCTAGTGGTGGCTTGGCCTTGTGGTCAAACCACGGCTACGGATCGGTTTGGTTTTTATCAGATCGGATGTCCTCTTGGGATCGATTCCATTACTTGCACAGCTTCATTTTTTGAGACTCAAACCGTTTCCCTCGGGATGGACGACCACCTTGATATTTGGTTGGCGCCACTTGAAGTGAATTTGGATGTGGTGTCGATCGAAACCTTGCGTTCTCCAGAGCCCGAAGCTCAGCGGCTTTCGGGGCTGGACATGATGCAGGCCTTGGATAAAACACCAGGACTCCAAAGCCTTGATTTGGGTGATGCCATGGTGCAGCCTGTGGTTCGCGGTTTGGTTGGTTCTCGCGTGGCTTTCTTGGAAGATGGAGTGCCTCAACAAGGAGGGAGATGGGGAGCTGATCACGGGGTTTTAGCAGATCCCGTTTTGTATGGTTCAATGGAATGGGTCCCCGGTGGAGGTCACTTGTGGATGGGGCCAGAGTCAGTTGGCGGTGGATTGCGACTCACGTCTCCAAAACCAAGTGAAAATTTGGAATCGGTAACGACGTGTGGCGCATCGTTTCGACAAGGAGATGCACGGTTAAAAACCCATGCGTTGCATGCAGTCACCAAAAAGAATCGGTTCTGGTACGTTGGAGCCTCTGGTTCTGCTTTTGGGAATCAGAACATTCCGCAAACTTCCTTCAGCTACCTCGGTCGCTCGTATGCTTTGACAAATCGTATGTTACCCAACACTTCAGGTCGATCGGTGCATGGCACCGCTGGTCTGGAAAAGTTGGGGCCAAAGGGGAGGAGGGTCGAAGGCTCCATTCGTGCATCGGATGTTGTTCAAGGGCTGTTTCCGGGCATCGTAGGTGTGCCGCGTCAGGGTGATTTGGATGCGCAAGCGCAGACATACCGCTCTGACATACCACAGCAACATGCGTCCCGGGTTCAGGCTACGGCAAATTGGAAGTCCGCGGCCAATGCGATTGGTACTTCACGTTCGTTGAAGGCATCCATGGCCTGGAACCGTCGATTGGAACTGGCTCCTCCGCACGCACATGGTTGGGGCCCAGAACCTGACTCAGACCTCAGTTTGTCGCTGGAAGAGTGGACTGGTTTTTTGGAGACTGCAACGCGTGGTCCACATGGCACGTGGGGAATGCAAATGGAAGGTTTGGTGGTTGCCACTTCCGGATGGGAGTTCTTGGTGCCGAGTCATCGTCGCTTGCGTTGGTCAATACTGGGTGAAAAAAGCATCGGAATTCACCAGTTTGCCCTTCGCGCTGATCTGGTGGGCACTGAACAAGAGGGTCATCAAGAGCCGCTGTATGATGCCGACGGGTTGATTGTGGGGTCTGATCGCCGTGCCGAGGCAATGCGCCGTCTCATTCCAGGAGGTATGGCGTCGTGGCTGGTGAATGTTGAACCCGCGGCGGCATCCTGGAAAGGAACTGCATCTGTGACTGCATACACGCGAGCCCCGAGCAATTATGAATTGGGAGCTCACGGAATTCATCATGGAACATTTCGATTCGAGAAGGGCGATGCATCCTTGCGGTCAGAAAAGTCGCTTGAGGCTCGTTTTCAAGCGAATTCGACTGCGAGCACATCAAAGTGGGATTGGCGCATCCAAGCATTCTCCGCTTTGCATCAGGACTTCATTGCCTTGGGGCCAAGCGCCACATTTGCGCCCATTTCCCATGCGGGTCAGATCTACACATTCGATGCTGTGAATGCTTTCCGCACAGGATTGGAAGCTTCGTTGACCACATCAAGGGGAGGGTGGTCGGCATCGGCTGATGGATCTCTTTTGGGGCAATGGGATGTGGCGACGGGTTTGGGTCTTCCATTTACAACACCGGCGCAATTGAATGCGACCATCGGTCGCAATCTTCGTAGCAACCATCAATTGACGATTTCATGCCGTGCTATTGCCGATGCAAAACTCACGGCGCGAAATGAAGCACCCACAGATGGGACTTTTCTGTGGGGAATGGGCTGGAGCTTGGCAAGAAAAGCCGGCACTTGGTCCATCAATCTACACAATGCATCCAACACTGCTTGGCTGGATCACACGAGCGCGTATCGCGCTTTGGGTCTCGCCGCGCAGGGTCGATGGATGCAAATCAGTTTCACCACTTCGGTGAAACGAAGCAAAAAAAACAAACAATAATTTATCGTATGAATTTTTCTATTTCTAATTCTTTTATGGCTCTGGCCGCTACAGCCATCTTGTTTTCTTCTTGCGGTAAAACAGATGCTGAAAGTCCTACCGTTTGCACCGAAGCGGGAAGTGAGACGAGTGTTCTTGCGGACGAGATTGAAGCCAATGCCGGAACATCCGTCACCATCACGGATATCTTCTGCGACAATGAGGAGCTCAGCGAAGTCCGCTGGGACATTCACAACGCTGCGGACCATTCGCATGAGGAAGGTGAGTCTGATGAGGGTTTTGTCTTGCACAGTGGCACAGAGTGGGAAGTGCTTCAAACCACTTCTTTGACTGGCACAAGCAATACAAGTTCTATCACGATGGACATTCCGCTCACGGCACGAGGTGTATGGGATGTTGTCGTTTCGTTGGTCGATGAGGCAGGCAATGCTGGTCTCGATGTCGTGACGCAAATGCACATTGAAAATGATCACCTTCCTGAATTCACACTCAGTGAAGTGGATGGTGTTGATCCTGCCACTTGGACTGGTGAGCAAGAGTGGAGTGCAGGTGCTGTTGTAGCTCTCTCAGGAACGGTTGCCGATTCTTATGGGGTGTCTGCAGCAAGTATTTCAGTGGTC
>CAJQMI010000109.1 GCA_905479395.1 uncultured Flavobacteriales bacterium | reverse complement strand
TTCCCAGGTGGAGTTGGCGCATTTGAGGTGGAAGCCAATTCATTTTTGGCGTTTGAATCAGGACCGTCTGAGCCATTCGAATTGCAATGGGCCACGTATCAAGACGCCGCAGACCAATGCGCATTGAGCCGCATTTGGGGTGGGATTCATCCACCCATGGATGACATTCGAGGCCGAGGCATGGGTGTGCAAGTGGCGCAATTGGCCATCGCTCAATTCCAAGAAGAAATGGAACAAGTGTTCACTCCTGTGATTTGTCCGGAGGACATCGACGGAAATGGCAACGTGGGCACCAGCGATTTGCTAGCGCTTCTTGCGAAATACGGGGAAGATTGTGATTGACAATCAGGCCAGATCGAATCCTTTGTTTACCAGAAGACGAGCAGCAAAGCCCAAAGTGCGGCGGTAAAGGTGCACAAAGAGCCTGTGGTGGCATACACGAAGTACTTCAGTCGCATCACTTCCAATTCACCAACATGATCCAATTGCTCTTCAGCCAGCGCCTTCCAACGGATGGAATGTTCGCTTTGTTCCGCATCGCGAGCTCGGCGCATCATGGCGTAGACCCTTTCCTTGCCACCCGCAATGCTCCGCTGAAGCGGATCATCCGAGGCCGTGTAGGCCCAGCGCAAGGCGGAACCCAATTCAGATAAAAGATTAGAAAGACGCATGCTCCCTTAAACGGGATGGCAGCGCACAAGGTTTCAATGCCCTTGGAATGTGATTTGTCGGACGTCCAACGCACGGTATTGAGCGGATTCCGCCTCCACTTGACAAGCATACGTTCCGGAACGCAAATTCATGGCTGCCAAATCAAGTGGCAAGGCATGTGCCCCTGTGGACCAATTCCCAAACTCATGGCGGTAGACACAACGACCGTTCAAATCCAACAAAGACAAGGTGACCTTGGCAGGTTGCTTCAGCTCCAGAGGGAAGGTGGTCAGTGCGAGGCATGGATTGGGATAATTCTGCCCCAAATGCATCACTTGGGCGCTCCGCATTTCGTGATAACCTACACCTGATGTGCCGGCTCCTTCGACTGTGGCCTCGTATGCAGAAATGTATTCATTGGCATCCGCATCCCACTCCAAAGTAGCCATTTGCAAATCAAAGCCATCGGCAAACAGACCATCTTGACTGGGGGAAAGTGGGTCAGGTCCTTCGGGGTAAAGCTCAGGATGCGCGGCGACAGCCGCGACCGTCTCGTCATGGGGCCATGTCCATTGCGAAACCGCACTGTAGGCGCTGCTCACATGCACTTGAAAATGCACGTGCGTAACCCGGCCCGGATACCATCCAGGAACAATCGTAATGAACTCGCATTCGCCATTTTCATCCGTAATCTGATATCCGCGGCAATACGTCAATCCCACTTCGGAATTGTAGCCGGAATACCCGCCCACATTGTCACAATGCCAAATGTGCACCCTCACATTGGGCATGGGCTCGCAATTTTCAGCGCCCACAATGCGCACGCGTTGCCGCAATTGGACACCTATCCGATCTTCCCGAATGTCCTGCCTAAAGAAAAAGGCGTTGTCGGTCAAATCCAACGGAAACGGACCGGGTGTCTCAGCGGGCACAATGACGCAATTGGACCGCGATGCCACTGGGTTGGGCTTCTTGGCAGCGGCTGAGGCCACTTGGGCGATGGGAGCGACGGAAAGTGCACCAAGGGCCTTGAGGAATCCAGAACGTTTCATTTGTTTCGTTTTTGAAAGGGAAGGGTCATTTGATAAGCCAAGTCATCGCTTTTGGTGCCGTCGGCCACATCCAAGCCGTAGATGATTTCACGCGGATCGCCATCGATCATTGTGCCGAAGAGCCGGTCCCAAACACTGAGCATGTTGCCGTAATTGCGATCGGTCCAAGGGGCCTCAAAGTGATGGTGAAATTTGTGCATCTGCGGGGTCACAAACACCCAGCCCAACAAGAGGTCAAGTCCTTTTGGCAATGCGACGTTGGCATGGGTCCAATACGTGAAGAAGATGGTGAGCACACGGTAAAAAACGTAAAACGCCAGCGGTGCACCCGTGATGGCGACCGCCAAGACCGCGAACAATTCACGAACCACAAAATCAATGGGATGGTGACGTGTGCCAGTGGTTACATCCACATGCGTGTCGCTGTGATGCACCATGTGCAACCGCCACAGAAATGGCACATTGTGCAAGCACCAGTGCACAGAAAATTGAGCGATGAAGTCAAACACGACAATGGCAAGCAACAATTCCAAACCCGTGGACCAGTCCACCCAATGCAGCAATCCCACTTGAGCATTGGCTCCCCAATGGAACACGCCGACAGCGATCACCCCAAAAGCCGAATTGATCGCCATTGTAGTGGCAAGAAAAATCAAATTGGTGCGGGTGTGAGGCCATTTCCTGTACCCCCCTTTGAAGAACGGACGCAAGCCTTCAAAGACCAAATTTAATGACATGCAACCGATGATCCAGAGCAGTTTCTGCCAAGACGCCATTGATTCGAAAAAGGCTAAAAATGAGTTCATTAAGCAGTCATGTCCCTCAAAACTAGGGATGATTCATCTGTTTCAAACCTCAACGTGAAGAAGATTTTTGTTTTATCTTTATCTCTATGAAGATGTTATTGCTATTGCCTTTGCTTTTTGCTGGATTCCTTTCCTCAAACCTCCACTGCCAAACTCCCTGTGAGTGGTTCGACCACGATGGAGATGGCTTCATAGGCGCCAACACTTGGGTCTATGCTTTGGGTCAGTACGATACCGACGGTGAGATGGATGTCGACAGCTCTGGTTGGGTCGATGTGCGTGATTTGGTCGCGTTCATACCTTTTTCTGGGCTCGGTTGTTGGGAAGCTGCTGATTGGCACGAAACCACCAATGACCACATCGAAGGATTGGTCCTCACCGAATGGGAGGTGCACGAAACTGAGCTAGTAGGCTTTGAAAACCTTCCAGCTGGCTCCATTACGTATCGACTTTACGCAGCGTTATCGCATGAAGACGATCAAGTTTTGGCGGTATTTGGTGACAATGACAACCATTTGAACATTTCTTCAGACGGAACCTTTTATGGATTTGGAGGTGATTTTGGAACGGTGGTGGTCGAGGACTTCAACCCTGCATTTGTTCCGATATTCCCGGCATATCCTTACTCCACCATGCTCAGTTGTGGAGACATCCCCGGGGTGTACTCAGCAAATACATTCACTGGCCATGTATCCAATTGGCTAGCACCACTGAATGAACTGAATACGGAAGGAAACATCGTTGTTACTGACACGACAGGTGGTGCATGGTTCAATGCAGGCAGTCAAATTCCTCAACAATCAGACGGCTTGGTCTTTTTAGGCCAATTCACCATTGTTGATGGATCAACTCTAGAGGGCACGCTCAATCTATTGGCCCAAACTGCAATGGAAGAAGGCGAAGGGGTTGAAACTGCGGTGGGGATGACCTTCTCGAGTGACGACCTCGACGTACTGGGTTGTACCGATCCCGAGGCAAGCAACTTCAACTCCCTCGCAACTTACATGTTCGGCACGTGCACCTACGCAGGGGATTATGACGCAGATGGAGTGGTCACAGTTTCGGACCTATTGGTGCTCCTGAGCGTTTTTGGATGCGAATCATGTCCGGACCAAGACCTCACCGGGGATGGTGACGTGACGGTTCAAGACATCCTCGTTTGGTTGGGCTTGTTCGGTTGATTAAAATGTCCAAGCCATCTGCACGCGAACATTCCGTCCCGGCTCCGATATGCCCAAATTACGGAGCAACGAAAGCGTGGGCATGTACTCCATGTTCAGCAGGTTTTGCACTGAAACGGTGAGTTCCAATTGATCGGCAATGGTCCCGCCAAACGCACAGTGAACCAAGTTGGCGTCCATGCTGTGTTGGAACACCGCACTGGTGCGCCAACTCCCCAGGCGATAACCAACCGTCGCACGGGTTGACATCGGAGGAATCAGCGGCAATGACTCGCCTTCCGAGTTTTGTGCATCGACCCAAGACCACGCGAGCTGAGCGGTCCAATTTTCAACAGTGGATTCGTTCAATGAAGCTGCGAATTCCCCACCCAGAAAACGAGCATCCATGGCCTGCCACTCAAAAACGGGATAATCATCCCGGAACTCATCTGTAGGAACCATCGTGACGTAATCTTCGATGGCATTTCGATACAAACTGCCTTCGATGCTCAGCAGGTGCCCTTTCCAATGAAGGTTGCTTTCTGTATTCCAACTTGTTTCCTTTTTCAATTGCACATCTCCTTGCTCAAATCGAAATGCACAATGGTGCATGCCAGAAGTGAGCAACTCAGCCAAGCCTGGAACACGCTGGCTCTGCGCTGCATGTGCATTCCACCTTAGGCGCTCGCTCAAATCGCAATGTCCGCCAGCACTGAATCCTTGCAGCACATCCGTTCTGCGATTGTCAGACCACGCTTCCACAGTTTCCAATGCGTAAGTGGTGCGCACATCAACACGAGCAGCGGCCTGAACGCCCCATCGATCCGCATTCCTACTTCCTACAACATAGAAACTGTTTTCATCTGCACCGGCATTGGGGATGAGCGCCTCGTGAATCAATTCCACCCCTTCTTCATCGTCAAAAGCACTGGACATTTTGAATCCTTGCACTCCACCCGCCATCGACCAACCTCCATCCCATGTGCGATCCGCTGAAACATCCCAGCGCAGTGTCCGGAGGCTTATGTCAAGCGAAACTTTCTCCGGAGCATTTTCATCCAAAGAAATTTCATCTTGCGGTTGTTCAAACTCCTTGCGGTGATTGAGCTGGTAAGAAACACGTGGAATCACATTCCAATTGCCCAACTGCGTTCGCACCGAAGTGGTCACGAAATGATCACCCGACTGCTGCCAACCTTCTTGACCAATGATGCCCGCATTGCTATACGCCGAAGAATATGCACCCTCCACAATTCCCCAAGAACGAATGTAACCGTAACTGCCCTGCGCGAAGAATTGCTGGTAAGCTGAATTGTTGACTTTCTCTCCGTTGGACAGCGAATAATCGCCATGTTGCTTAAAGCCACCGCGAAAAGCATGGAAAGCAGACTTGCTTCGCTTTTCTGTGGCTCCCGTGGCTTGCCAACCGCCTGTGGCAGAAAAGGCATTCAAAGCAAGCCGACTCTCACGGCCTTGCTCCGACAATGGCGAGACGGGCACAAAGTTCAATACACCGCCATAAGCATCCGAGCCATAGGCAAGCGATGCAGGGCCGCGAATAACTTCTACGGCTCGCACCCCTTCCTCAGGAATGTAGATGCCGTGGTATTCTCCCCAAGCTTGGCTTTCGACGCGAGCACCATTGAACAGCGTAGCCACGCGCAGACCAGATAAACCTCGGATCATCGGACGCATGACGCCCATGCCAGCCGTGACCATATCCACCCCTGGCAACGACGCCAGCGCCTCAATCCTCGAAGTGGCTGGAATCTGGTCCAACGCGCGGACAGAAAGGCGCTTCACTTGCTTTTGACTCGGACGGCCGGTTGCTCCCATTTGGGAAGCAACCTCCGCCACAGCCAAATCATGAATGGCTTCATCCAATTCGATGTATGAAATGGACTCTCCAGTTGGCAAACGCACTGCCGTTGAGGAAAACCCCGTTGCGGAAACTTCCACGTCCACCGTGTCGCCTAGCAATTCAAATTCAAAAGCTCCCCGGGCATTGGTGACCACCAGCATGTCAGGTTGTGGCACACGCACATGGGCCTGTGGAATGGGGATTCCAGATGAAGACCGCACCACGCCGCGCAAGACTTGCGTCGTTGCCGAAGGCTCCTGCAACAGAGGTCCTTGAGCACCAATTAAATTCAAAGGCAATGAGCAACAAATGCCAAGGATTGCTCCCAAAAGAAGCCCAAATGTTGTGGGTTTATCACATTGCCGCATGCGGCAAAATTACAGCACCCTCGAAGGCCTTGTTTGGAAACGAAGTCAGGAAAGTGTCACAAAAAATACGTGCCTCGAAGCGATCAAATTGACCAGAAATCAGCGACCAAATCGCCCTCACCAATGGCTTCAATGTTGCTGCAGGCTTCTACCATTCGCTGACGGTTGGCCAACAACTCCTCCGCCCCCTCCAAAGAAGCTGACTGCATGGCTTCTCGACTCGGCCAGAGCGCATGCGCCCAATACGTGCCACTGTCGCTCTTGTACAACCGTGACCCCCCACTTCCGCATTGTTCTTTGATGGCAACTGTGACCGCTTCCCAAGCGGATTCAAATTCAGAGGCTTGGTCCGGAAGCACTTCAAAAACGTATAAAACAGCGTGTTGGTATGAGGCCATGATGCAAAAAAATAGTGGGTTTCAAAGGCGGCAAAAGACCCGCGCAAATGATGGAGCAAAACTAAGTTCTTTTGAGCACCTTGGCCCCGCAATGGAGCACCCATTATATTTGAAAGAAAAAAAATGGCGCTCACCCCCACCACATCCATCCCACTGGGATTTACAGCTCCTGCGTTTCGGCTGCCCGACGCGATCTCCGGAGAAATGATGAGCTCAGAAAAATTGTTTGGGAGTGGACCGACGGTGGTGGTTTTCATGTGCAACCATTGCCCGTTTGTGATCCATCTCCTGACACAATTTGTGGAGGTAGCTGAAGAATACCAGGCCAAAGGCGTCAACTTTATTGCAATTTCGAGCAACAATGTGGCCACTCATCCGCAAGACGGATTCCCCGAAATGGGTCAACTGGCGCAAGATTATCAAATGCCTTTCCCATACCTCTATGACGAATCACAGGCTGTTGCTCGAGCATATGATGCGGCTTGCACTCCCGACTTTAGCATTTTTGACACAAAACATCGATGCGTTTACCGTGGTCAATTCGACAGCTCACGGCCGGGGAACGACCATCCAATCACAGGGAAAGATTTGCGCCAAGCATTGGAACTATTGTTGGAAGGCAGGGAGGTCCCCGCAGCAGATCAAGTTCCATCGATTGGCTGCAATATCAAGTGGAAAACACCTTAAACTTTGTTAGATTTCGAATGGAACAGGTTCTGATTTCATTTGCACACATGCCATGACACCATGCAATCATTCATTCTTTCTTTTTTCAGGACTTCACTGATTTCCACCCTCTTCATTGCCAGCACGGCCTCCTCTTTCGGGCAGCTGCCCATGGACGCAAATGGACTTGTCGATGCCTACGAACGCGGCGAAGGTGTGGTGTTTCACAACCGGGCATCTGGCTATTCATTGCAATTTCGTGGGTTGGCACAATTCACTTCTGAAACCCGGTATTTTTCTGAGACCGATGAGTGGACCACTCGTTTTCGTGCACGACGCATTCGCATGCGTTGGGCAGGGGCCTCAACCTCTGAAAAATTCCGCTACAGGGTGCAATACGAACTCTCCAATCCTGATGGCGATGGCGATGATGTTTCCGGCATGCTCATGGATGCCTGGTGCGCATACCAGCCGAGCAACCGGTTTCGCCTCACTTTTGGACAACGCTCAGCAATCAGCGACAACCTCGAATTGCGCATGGGCTCAAACACCTTGCAATTTGTGGAGCGCAGTCGCTTAACGTCTGCATTCGGGACCATCCGAGAGTTCGGAGCATTTGCAGAAGGGCGGGTGCGGGCGGGCACAAACGGATGGATCAAGCTTGCGGGCTCTGTCGTCACCGGCGATGGTGCCGCGGAACGCATCGAAAACCATGGCGGATTGAAATACGAGGGGCGCGTAATGTGGCTTCCCTTGGGGCTTTTCCGATCGTTTGGTGAATTTCGACAAGTGGACTTGGTGCGCGAAGTCCAACCCAAAATCATGGTTGGATCTTACGGCAGTTTGAACCGTGGAATGAGCAGCCGGCGGGGACGCACCAGCGGGGACATCCTCTACCTTGATGGCAACTTTGAAGAAGCACTTCCTGACTTTTGGAAAATAGGCGCAGATCTCCTTTTCAAATTCAAAGGCTTTACGCTGTTGGGCGAATTCATCATGACGGATGCCAGCGTCCCTGATCAAGAAATTGTCCAGCGCGTGCGCAACAACGGCACCTTCTCCACCACCTTCGAAGGAGGTGTCGATGCGTATGTCCGGGGACGCATGATGTTGGGCACTGCTTTCAATATCCAAGCCGGCTATTGCTTCACCAATCTTTGGTCGGTGGATGTGCGGTACACGAAGCTCAATGCGGCTGACAATTCCTTTCTCAACAACCCCACATTTTATGCCCGAAGTGCCTACCAGGACTTGGGGGTTTCACGCTACTTCGGCAGAGATTATGGAGCGAAGTTGCAATTGGGCGTGATGCATACGGAAGCCGATCCTGCAGCCGTCACCACCGCAGGCAATGCATTCGGTGGAAGCGAATGGACATTCCGAGTTTTGAGTCAATTCTCTATTTGATTCTAATCATGAAATTTCCTCGCCCATCCCTGATCCTCATCGGCTTTTTGGCCTCAGCACTTCTAGCTGAAGGTCAAGACCCGAAGGGCATTCGCGAGACCTTCTTTCCTGCGCCGGACACGGTTTTCACCACCCCTGCCTTTGCAACCAAACGAGACTTCACCAACAGCGATCGTCTTTTTGATTTTTTAAACCGAGAGGGTTCAGCGGCGCAAGGTTGGCAACGAGACACCATCGGATTTAGCGCAAAAGGCACTCCAATTGTGGCAATTCAGCGGGGTGGAGAAGCGGTCGCCCACCCCATTCGCGTCTTGTTTCTCGGCGGCATTCACGGAGATGAACCTGCAGGAGTTGAGGGACTTTTGGCCCTGACCCAACATCTGGGAAAAGGCGGCGACTGGGAGCATTTATTGCACAACACGACGCTCCGAATCGTCCCCATGGTCAACCCCGATGGTGTTGACCGGTTGAACCGTTATGCGGCCAACGGCCGCGACCTCAACCGCGACCAATCCAAATTGGAAAATGTAGAAATGACTGCATTGAAAAAGGACTTCGCACAATACGACGCTGATGTGGTGGTGGATTTTCATGAATACAGACCATACCGAGCTGATTATGTGGACATGGGGGACTTTGGAGTGACGTCGCCATTTGACGTGATGTTCATGTACACCGGGAACCTCAATGT
>CAJQMI010000108.1 GCA_905479395.1 uncultured Flavobacteriales bacterium | reverse complement strand
CTTTTTCAGACCATTCGTTGTTGCAAAGACACTCTACGTAGCGGACACGCAACTCTTCATGCGTCATTCCATTTACTTCTGAGAGATTGGACCGCAGTGTAGCCGCCATGTCAAAGTCTACCATATTACCTGCCTGGATTTGAAACCCAAGCGGCGTGCTGTCGATGGTGAGGTACAAGTGAAGTTTGCCGTCGTCGTCAATCCATCCGTGGCGGCTGACGTTTTGAAGGCATTCGATGAGAACGCTGCTCATTCGATGCTGCTCTTTTCGTTTTGCACCTCTTGTTTCCAGCGCATTCTCCGCTAACATCATGATGGCATCTGTGGAGAGCGGTGTCAATTCCCCCGAGAAACTCAGCAAAACACCTCTGTCATCACCTTCCGTCTTTGCATGCAAGGTTTCTTGCAGCTCAGAGAATAATTGGGATGACTTTACAGGGTTCATTTCGCCGTATTTCGATGATAAAGATATGAAATCAATCGACGAATAGCTTAATTCTACCGATTAATTAACAAATCAAAACGAAATTACAGCATGAGTCGCTCGTAACAAGCTATCTCCAATCGATTGTTATTCACGTCTACTTGCTATTTTTCAATAGTTTACCTTGTTTGAAGGCTCTTCGGATTCGATTAGTTTCTTCTAAGGCGTTTTTCATTGACCAGGCAAATTCCTTCTGGAGTTTTGATCATTTCGTAAAAAGCAGGATGCATGAAGTTCAATGTCCGTCCAAAAGGTTGATTTTGGAGATGACATTGCCACACCAGCATAGCCATTTTCTTGGTGGTTTGCCACGCATGTGAATTGAACATAGCCGGTCGAGCAAATCCATCAATCCAAAGCTTTGCCTGAGCGACATTTTGAATGCTAGAAGGAAAAGCAAAGGCCTGGGGGTTGAGCGGGATAGACATTTCAGTTGACTTGTTTGTGTTTGACAAGACAAACCAACTGAAGGGCTCCGTAATCAATTTACGGTGCGTAAATATTTTAGATTTCGTCGTACAAATCGAGTGCGTTCGAAAGATTGTGCTGCATCAATTGTCGGAGATCTTTCGGCTCAATGACCTCAACTGCAGCCCCGAGTCCCAATAAAAACTGAATCAATTCAAAGGTGAGGAGAACATGCAAATGCAACTCGTAAGACCCAGGCCCGATTTCGGTTAGCCGTTGGCTGCGATGCACGGGTTGAGCGGCGAGGTACTCAAATTCAAGTTGACTGCAGCGGATCTTGACATCGCATGGCGCTTCAGCAATTTTAGAAATGCCAAATGAATGAAGAAAGAAGTCATCGGGGTTGAAATCACTTCGAACGGAGAAGGATTCTTGCGTGTCGTGCAATTCTTGGATGCGATCCAATCCATAGGTTCGGTAGGCAGATCTTTCAGGATTCCAGCCAATGACGTACCATCGGTTGCGGTATTCTTTCAATAAATACGGATGCAGACTGACTTCTTTGGCTCGGTCAGATTGAAACTTTTTGTAGGACATTCGTAGCATTTTCTTGCTTTGAATGTTCTCTAGAATGGGCATGAGAAGTTCAGATCCGCGTGTGGCAGGTGCAGATTCAAACTGCACGACAGCATCCAAATTCCGGGTGTCGAGGTTGGGAGCCATTCTCAAGCGATCATCAATTTTCCCTATGGCTTGACCGAATTGAGAGAAGACAGGGACATTTTTGAACTGCACAAGTGTGCGTGCTGCGAAACGAATCGATTCCAATTCTTCGGGGTTTAATTGAAGATTGTCGATTGAAAAATCTTCGTCCTCATAATGATAACCACGTTCGTCGCGGTGGTAGATAATGGGCGCATAATAACCCAATGCGCCGTCATTGCGCATGGCATTCAAGTCCTTTTCAATGGTCGAAATGCTGATGCGATCGCCTTCGCTTCCATACAGGGCTTCTTCGCAAGCCGTGCGCAGTTCTTCCTTGGTGGGGAATGGCGCGCCCGGGTTTGTGAGGCACCGATCAATGGTTCGGTAACGGATGAGGGCGTATTTGTTCGCAGGCATGTCTTCTCCTTCGCAGGCATCAAGATAGGCATGGAAACCATGGAAAAGGTCCAAGTCAAATGAGCCAGGTAATTTACTTGCGCGGGGTGTAGCCTTCCATGAGTCGAATTCCCTTTTCGACGTAATCGGGATGGTAGGTGAGCGCTTCGCCTGACTTTGGGAAAGGCTTGCCCGTATTGTGGAGGTGAAATGCATCTTCATAGCTTCCCTTTCGAAGCACATCACCATATGTCACATCAATCCATTCAACACCGGCACGAATGGCGTCTTGCCCCCGTATATCTCGAATTTGGAGGTCCAGTAAGATGCATTTGTACCCCATGAGTTGAAAGGGTCCCCAAGAGGTTGCCAAATTCCGTATTGCTTCATCGTTTGCTCCATCTAAATCGGCTTCTACGACGTTTTCGTACCGTGTGCGTGTTCCAACTTGCACTTCTTTGAGTCGTTCAAATACGTGTTCTTCGAACCGTCTTCCTGCCGGTTTTCGCCCTCCGGATTCCAGCTGGATCAGTGCCATCAAATAGGGGAAAGGCACGTCATAGTGGGCACTCCATTTTTGGACTTCGTCGCCATAGTTTTTCTCAGTAGCCTGCAGACCCCACCATTCTCCCGCGCGCTTCCATTGCCCGTCAATTCTCCGATTTAATTCACTGAAAATCAATGCGGAAAGCAACAGCACAATCAATCCAGCGATTGCCCACTTCCAGCGCTGTGCGCTGCGACGGTTGTTTTTTGTACGCATTTAGAAAAGCAATAAAAGGGGCAATTCAGTCTGTATCCACAAGGCGACAGGACGGAACAGTGCCACCAGGGCAAATGCGGGAATGAAATTTAAAAGAGCAAAAGTTTGAATCTTCAATA
The DNA here is from genome assembly GCA_905479395.1 of uncultured Flavobacteriales bacterium. Lineage (GTDB taxonomy): Bacteria > Bacteroidota > Bacteroidia > Flavobacteriales_D > Sanyastnellaceae > UA16. The sequence continues at coordinate 3,691 of CAJQMI010000108.1, read as the reverse complement.
GGTCGATGCCAAGCGCAAGGAGCAACAATCCCCCAAGTCCTGTGAGGTCAGCGGTCAGTTCTACAGGCCATGAGGCGCCCCAAAGTTGGAATGCCCAGGTCAACCCGCCCTGAAGCAGCAGGACTGCAGGCGCAGCCAATAGCACACCTCGTCCAAGGGTGGCGGCGAGCAAGGCTGAACTCACCAAGTCCATGGTGCCTTTGATGAACAAGATGGTGGGGTCGTTTTGAAGGCCGTCTTGCATGCAGCCCACCAAGGTCATGGCTCCTGCACAAAACAACAGCACAGATTGCACTAGTCCTGATCCAGTGCCCTCGCCCAAGCGATCTGTCATGCGGTGAACGCGCTGGTCAATTTGGAGTTTTTGCCCTACAATGGTGCCGAAGACGAGTGCCAAAAACACGGCAAACGGTTCATCCATTTCCAAGCTCATGCTGAAACCGAGGCCCAGGGTGAACAGCCCGAGTGCCTGAAACACCAGAATTTGCAACTCCTTCGAGATTTTTTTGCCCAGCCAAAGTCCGGCAGACGCGCCAACTCCAACTGCGATGGCATTGTAGAGGGTTCCAACCATGCTCCGAAGTTACATTTGCAGGAATTACTTCCATCGATGGCTGAACTGACTTTTCAAATAGAGGCTCGGGATTCCCAATCAAAGGCTCGAGCAGGCGTTGTGCAGACGGATCATGGCGCAATCGAAACGCCAATATTCATGCCGGTAGGCACAGCAGGCACTGTGAAAGCTGTGCCGCAACGGGACCTCACGGATGATATTCGGGCGCAAATCATCTTGGGCAACACGTATCATTTGTACCTGCGACCGGGCACATCTGTTTTGGAAGCAGCAGGTGGATTGCACAAGTTTATGCATTGGGACGGCCCAATTTTGACAGATAGTGGCGGTTATCAAGTATTCAGTTTGTCTGATCGCCGCAAAATCACGGAGGAAGGCGTGACTTTTAGCAGCCACATAGACGGAAGCAAGCACTTGTTCAGTCCGGAGACTTCGATGGACATCCAACGCAGCATCGGAGCAGATATCATCATGGCGTTTGATGAATGTCCTCCTTACCCCAGTGATCACCAATACGCTCGGGAATCGATGGAGCGCACCCACCGGTGGTTGGACCGATGCATCAAGCACCTGGCGTCAAATGGGGCGTTATATGGCCATGACCAATCGCTTTTTCCGATTGTGCAAGGATCTACCTTTAAAGACCTCCGGATGGCCTCTGCCCACGCCATTGCTGAGCGTGATGCGGCCGGTAATGCCATTGGCGGACTGAGTGTCGGCGAGCCGCACGAAGACATGTATGCCATGACCGAATTGGTCTGTGGAATTTTGCCCGAAGACAAACCGCGCTATTTGATGGGGGTTGGAACACCCGAAAATCTTTTGGAGAATATGGCGTTAGGGGTAGATATGTTTGACTGTGTCATGCCAACCCGAAATGCCCGTCACGGCTTTCTTTTCACTTGGAAGGGCACGGTGAACATGAAAAATGAAAAATGGGCAAACGATCATTCGCCGTTGGATCCCGATGGGACTTCTCCCGTGGATTCATTTTATAGCCGTGCTTATGTGAGGCATTTGATCAAGGCGAATGAATACCTCGCACTGTATATCTGCAGCGTGCACAACCTTGCCTTTTACCTCGATTTGGCGCGTCAGGCTCGCCAACACATCATTGCGGGTGATTTTGTTGCTTGGAAAGATTCTGTTGTCCCTCAATTGAGTCAACGGTTGTAACGATATGAGTCACAAGCCGGCCCTCAAGCGAATTGATCGGTACATCATCCGAAAGTTCTTGACCACGTTTTTCTTCATGGTCGGCATTTTCTGTGTGATTGCAGTGGTGTTTGATTTGATGGAAAACATTGGTCGGCTGCTCACGAATGATGCGCCTTTGGGAGGCACGTTGATGTATTATTTGAGTTTTTGTTTTCATTTCGGCAACCTCCTGAGCGGCTTCATCGTTTTTTTGACCATCATCTGGTTCACCAGTCGCTTGGCACAACAAACTGAGATCATCGCGTTGCTCAGTTCTGGCATGAGTTTTACGCGATTGATGCGGCCATACTTCATTGCTTCGACAGTGCTCGTTTCGATTTCTTTGCTGGTTTCGCATTTTATCTTGCCCAAGGCCAACGAACGCAAAGTGGATTTTGAAGTGGAGTATGTTCATGTGAATTTCCACATTTCGGATCAACACATGTACAGAGAAATTTCTCCTGGTACAGTGGCTTATTTCCGCAGCATCACCGTGGACCGGAACACCGGTTACCGGTTTCAATTGGAGCGTTGGGGAGAAGACAATGTGCTCGAGCAACGGATCCTGGCTGCCAAGGCGACGTGGTTGGAGGAAGACAGTGTTTGGCGATTGATCAATGCGCGCATTCGAAACTTTGATCCAGACGGCACAGAGCATTTGCGCTACCTCACACGAATGGATACAGCGCTCAGCATGAGCATCAGTGATTTCGGCCAAAGATCTGTGATGACCTCGGCGATGACGACCCCTGATCTGAAGAGGCACATTGACAATGAGCAACAACGCGGAGCTCAAGTTTCAATGCTCAAACTGGAGCAATACGGCCGCACTGCGAATCCGTTTTCGATCTACGTCCTCATGATCATTGGAGTTGGGATAGCGTCACGCAAGCTGCGAGGTGGAATGGGCTATCATCTCTTCTTAGCGGTGATAACCGGCTTTCTATTCGTGTTCGTGTCCAAGCTGATCACGGTATACGCGGCATCGGTGTCTCTTTCCCCTGATGCGCTGATTTCTCGAGAAAATTGGCTCGTTTTGGCAGCTTGGTTGCCCAACTTGATGTTTGCTGCACTTGGCGGAGTCATATGCTGGAAGGCACCGAAATGAGGCCACGCTGAGCGCGGTAAACGTTGAATTCAGAGACAGGCATTCATCTCACCCGTGTGCGAAGACCAGTTCTCTGCAAGCGCTGAATGCGATGCCTCCAGGGCTTTTACTTCATCCCGAAAAACGCCAAAAACAGCAGATCCCGTGCCGGTCATTTGCACATAATCTGCGCCCGCGTTTTGGAGATGCTTCACGACCCGGTTTATTTCGGCGTGCTGCGAACCAACGCCACGTTGGAAATCGTTTTGAAGCCAAGTTCTCCAGTTTTGGGAGTTGTTCCCCGATAACCGCGACCAGTCGGGGTTGCGCAATTCAGGTACGCATGCCGCGAAGGCCCCTGCTGTAGAAACGTGCACGCCAGGATGAATCACAGTGACGTGGAGGTTGTTCCAGTCTGATGAGGTGAATCCTGGTAGATCTGTTATTTTTTCTCCCCGTCCGGTGACAAGTGCGGGGGAGGAATTCCAAAAAAACGGACAGTCAGAACCGAGCTCAGCAGCCAATTGGAGGCCATCATTGTCGGTGAGGTTGAGGGAGAAAAGTTCACCGAGCAAACGAATCATGCAGGTTGCGTTTGAGCTTCCTCCGCCTAGGCCGGCTCCCATCGGGATTGTTTTGTGAAGGTGAGCTGAAACGCCACCAATGCTGTAATTCGCAGCTACCAGGTTGTAAGCTCTTGAAATCAGATTGCTATCCAGAGTTCCGGGGACCTTGAGTCCGGTGATTTTCAAATCGAGCCCAGCTGAATCTTTGTGATGCACTTCCAGCACATCGGTCCAATCGATGGGCCAAAAAACACTTTCAAGCGCATG
>CAJQMI010000107.1 GCA_905479395.1 uncultured Flavobacteriales bacterium | reverse complement strand
CGTGAAGACATCATTGTACAACTCGAACATGATGCGGGATTTGACGTACAAAACATCATTGACTTTACCGAATTTGAATCACATGATCGTTTCCTAGAAGGAACGGGCAGCATGGTTCTTGATCGTGTGCATCGCAAAGCGTATGCCGCAATCAGTCCCCGAACAGACGAAACTGCTCTTTTGCATTTCTGCCAAGAGTTCGACTATGAACCCGTAGCTTTTTCTGCGTTGCAGACAGCAGAAGGCAAACGCTTGCCCATCTACCATACAAACGTCATGATGAGCATTGGCAGCGGATTCTGTGCCATCTGCCTCAGCAGCATAGACGATGTCGAAGAACGCGAAGCTGTTCAGCAAGAAATCGAAAGCAATGGTCTGGAGATCATCGCATTGAGCGAATCTCAAATCGCACAATTCGCAGGCAACATGCTCGAACTTCAAGGCGCAAATGGACCGATCATCGCCATGAGTTCAAGCGCCTTTCATGCGCTTGACACAGAGCAAACCGCCGCGCTAAAAAAACATGGTGAACTTGTTCATGCTGATCTCACAACCATCGAAACATGCGGCGGCGGAAGTGCTCGCTGCATGATTGCTGAAATCCATCTTACCAAGGGATAGAGCCCTGCTAAACACTCACGCCCCTGCCATGTCTACCCTCGACCAAATAATCCAAGGAGCAGTCGTTATTGCCTGCCAAAACTGTTTTAAGGCGACGCTTGAACCCAACTCAATCCAAGTTCAACAAACTCGAAAAGAATTTGATGGCGATAAAACAGTCGTTGTTTTCCCTTTGACGCGTGCATCAAAATCGTCACCTGAAGCTACAGCAGAGGCACTTGGCACTTACCTCGTCGCTCACCATGAATTGATTTGTGCTTTTCAGGTGGTTAAAGGATTCTTGAACCTCACCATCGTACCCTCTTATTGGACATCCCAATTGTTAGAGGCTGTGCAAACAGCGAAATTTGGATTTGGACCCGTTGGCTCTTTGCCAAAAGTGATGGTCGAATATTCCTCACCGAATACAAACAAACCCCTTCACTTGGGGCATCTCCGAAATAACTTCCTGGGCTACAGTGTATCACGCATACTCGAAGCTGCCGGTCATTCTGTCGTGAAAGTCCAAATCATAAATGACCGTGGGATACACATCTGCAAGTCCATGGTGGCATGGAATCGATTCGGGAATGGTGAAACCCCCGAGAGCACAGGAACCAAGGGGGACAAGTTGGTGGGGAAATATTACGTTCGTTTCGATCAGGAGTACAAGAAGGAAGTCCAAGCGCTCGTAGCGCAAGGCATGGATGAAGAAGCCGCAAAAAACGAAGCGGACTTGATGAAGTCTGCGCGTGATTATTTGGCAAAATGGGAATCCAATGACGCCGAAATTGTCGCACTTTGGAAAACCATGAATGGTTGGGTTTATGATGGGTTTGCTTTCACTTACAACGAGATGGGAGTTGACTTTGATAAGCTTTATTATGAATCTGAAACTTACCTTCTGGGCAAGGATCAAGTGATGCGAGGCTTGGAGACCGGTGCATTTTACAAAAAAGAGGACGGCAGTGTTTGGGCAGATCTAACTTCTGAAGGACTGGATGAAAAATTGGTGCTCCGAAAGGATGGCACTTCAGTCTACATGACCCAAGATATTGGCACAGCAATCAAGCGATACGAAGATTACCCTGGCCTTGATCGTCAAATTTATACTGTCGGAAACGAACAAGAGTACCACTTCAAAGTCCTCTTCAAGCTATTGAAATTGCTTGGTGTGAAAGATTCAGACCGAAACCGGCACTTGAGTTATGGAATGGTTGAATTGCCAGAAGGAAAAATGAAGTCGCGAGAAGGAACCGTTGTAGATGCGGATGAACTACTCGCTGAAATGGCTGAAACAGCCAAGGAAATGGCCACTGAATTGGGAAAAGTAGACGATCTGAGCCCGAATGAAAAAGCCACGCTTTTTAAGCAAGTAGGCTACGGAGCGATCAAGTATTTCTTGCTCAAAGTGTCTCCGCAGAAATCCATGATGTTTGATCCGCAGGCATCCATCGATTTTATCGGTAACACCGGTCCATTCATCCAATTCAATTTTGTACGAGCCAAAAGTGTCCTAAGGAAAAGTGAAGAAGCACATGGAGCGACAATGCCATCTGACTTGGATGCAAGCGTTTGGGACCCGACAGAATTGCGGATCATCCAGCTGGGACTTCATTGGCCGAATGTATTGATGCAAGCCGCTTCAGACTGTGATCCTAGCCTCATTGCCAATCATTGCTACGAATTGACCAAGGCCTACAGCCGATGGTATCAAGACCACCCCGTGCTTCAAGTTGAAGATGCATCGATGCGCATCGCTCGAACCACCATTTGCATGTTCTTCACGCAGCAAATTGAAAATGCAATGGAGTTGCTCGGCATTCAGATGCCCGAGCGTATGTAACTCACCGCAGCCTGCGCTCCAAAGTTTGGCCTTCGGTTTTGAAACTTAGAAATGTGGCATCCAAATCGGACAAGTCGCAAGAGAAAGAATGTTCTCCGGCATGAAGAGAACCTGCATGCAACGTTTTTAGGACATCGCGCGCATCATTCAATACCGTCAAGTCGCAAGCGTGTCCCCATCCCTCAGGCACAATAAAACAAACCTCCAACTTCCCAGACTGAACAGATACAGTCAATCCATCGATCAAGACTGACTCAGCGGCGATTACACCCTTGCGCATAGCAGATGTCATCCGCTTCAGAATCACCCACGACACGAGCAGTGCAAGCATCAGCAACAACGCCATAGCAGCGTTTTCCAAAAATGCAGCGAATGAGTTAGCGCTCATAATCACAAAGAGATGATGCCTTCAATTGCTGCTGCTGCCTCATACCTCGCAAAAACATCTTGAGCAGAGCCAACCGTCTCAACGATTGTGAACGCCGTGTAATTGCCCTTTCGAGATGGTCGCTCGCTGAATTGAGCTGCTTCTGAAAACATTCCTTTTAAGGCAGCGATGGAACTCGGATTGGCAGGTAGAATAAACTTGAACGAAAATGAACACGGCCATCGATGTGTTGCATCAAGCTGATTCTGGAGTCGCTTACGCTTTTGTTCTTCAGTTTCCATGGTTCTCATTGAATCGCAAAATTAAGTCATTCCCGGCTCCTCCAATTGAATCATACAAATTGAGACAAACAAAAAGAAGGGACTGCATCGAAATGCAGCCCCCTCCCTAGGAATCGGTCTTGCCAGACTCGAATTCTATAAAAACAGTTTATTCTTATTCCGGGCAGTCCATTCCATAAAGCTGGAAGAACTCCAACAAGTCACTCACGTTGACCATTCCGTCATCGTTGATGTCTCCTGGGCATGGATCTGGATAATCACATCCCCCTGGGAAGTTGGCGTTCGGATCGAAATCGTATCCTGCTGGATCCATGCAACCAACGGTCACACAAGAACCATCATCTACTGATGCAATCGGATTGTAATTGGCAGAAGCCATATCAGTACATCCTTCGTACAGACAAGAGCCATCGTCGATGATCGCTGCTGCGTCAAAGTTTATTGCGTCCTCGTATGTACAACCTGTGGAATAAATCGCAGTCACGAGTTGCTCAATGGTCGTTGAGTTGCCACATGCATCCGTGAAGACCATGGTGCGGTTCAACTGGTAGCTGTAGATTCCTGATCCAGAGTAAAGATCAGTTGTGGTGTACGTGTAATCGCTGCAAGCATCAAATACTTCTGAGATTCCTTCGAAGTCATCGATGTTCTCACTAGCTGAGTCATACAAAGTTATGTTTGCTTCGTATGTCACCACAGGAGCTGTGGTGTCTTCCAACGTGATGATTTGCACATCAGATGCTACGTTTCCACAACCATCAGTCACGGTCCAAGTACGCGTCACAACATTGTCTGCAAGGCAAGAACCTTCTGAAGTCGAGAACGTGTCATTGAAAGTCACGAAGATACCGGAGCTGCAAACATCCGCTGCGTCCACAACATCGCCTGTGGAAGCGCTATCGGACAGATCCGTATCGCATTCAACGGTAACGTCCGCTGGAACAGTGAATGTCGGAGCAATGCTGTCATTGAACGTGACCTCTTGTGTCGCGCTCACTGCATTTCCACATGCATCAGTTGCTGTATAGGTACGGATGAAATTCATCTCTCCAGAACAACCCATAGTGGTCTCAACATCTTCGAATGTAACTTCTACTGCAGAACAGTTGTCTGTCGCACCTGGTACTGTTGGCATCGCATCACCACACTGCAACTCAACCGCTGCAGCAACCTCATCCATGACTGGTGCCACGTCGTCGGTTACCGTAATCGTTTGAATGGCTGAAGAACTGTTTCCACATCCATCGGTGAATGTATACTCGCGCTCCACTACAAAGCATCCGTTCGTACCTTCTTGAGTGCTCGACAGCTGCTCCCATGTGGCAACAACCATGCTCATGCAATTGTCTGAAGATGTCACTGAACCAAACTCTGCGGACGCGTCGTAAGCTTCACATGACATTGATTCGTCAGATACAGTTCCGGTTGGAGCTTCAGCATCTGATCGTGCAATCATCTGTGTCGCTGTTGAAGAATTCCCACAAGCATCGGTAGCTGTGAAAGTTCGAGTGATTACTGCCATTCCTGTGCAGTTCGCATCACCCTCCATGTCAGCAAAAGTAACCGTTGCACCAGAGCATACATCTTCAGCTGTAGCCATGTCCATTGGAAGGTCGTCGCCGCACTCCAAATCAACATCAGCAGGAACTGAAGTAAAGAATGGTGCAACATCGTCCACGAGCGTGATCACTTGGTCAGCCGATGAAGCATTGCCGCAGTCATCTGTAGCAGTCCAAGTGCGGACAATTACGTCGCCATCGAAGCAATTGCTATCTCCATCACTATCTGCATAAGAGACCGTAACGGACATACTGCAAGCATCTGCTGCATCAATCACATCACCTGTAACAGTGAGATCATTGATGTCTTCTGTGCAAGCGACAGCAACGTTTTCAGGAACGCTGAATGTTGGAGCCGAAGTATCGACAACCGAAATCACCTGCACCACTGATGTGCTATTCATCGCATTGTCTGCAAACGTCCATGTTCGAGTGATGGTGTAAGAACCATCACAAGTTCCGGAAGTCAATGCATCCACGTAGTCAACATCAAGTACATTATCACACTCATCTTCTACCAATGGCTGGCGAATGTCTGAGTCCACATTGCTGCATTCGGTCGTGTAATCTTCCGTCGCAATCAATACAGGTGACTGCTCGTCATACAAGCATTCGTTGCAGCCCTCTCCTTCGATCGGGTAGAAGCAACTTCCATCGTCTTCGTAATTTTCTTCACTGTAGTTACAGGCAGTCTCGTCGGCACAACCACAGTTGTCGCTACCAAATGATAGAGAGACATAGATGGTGTTGCCTGCAGACAAGCCTTCAGGGAAGATTTGAACAAACAGCTCACCATGAATGGTTCCAGGTGTGGTGATTTGAGCAACCAATACGCGGTTGTCATCGCCTGCCAAACCATAGTCTTCTCCCATATTATCGGCGTTGATGTACCATCCACTTCCGATCACATCATCGATTGCGATGTTCCCTCCGCCTTCAAAGTCAGTCACCCATGTTGGAGCTGAACCATTAGCAGTTGGTGGCAAGTTGATTACTGAAGCAGGTGTCATGTCACCAATTGTGACATAAGAATCAGATGCCAGCAATGGATAGAATGCGAAGAGTTCTGGTGACGAGGGCAAGTATGAGCCCTGACTACTCTGGTAAATCTCGCTCGAAGAAGCCAAAATGATTGGGTTTTCAGCATTGCCCAAGATCGCATTCAAAACGTCCGTAGAATTCGCTGTAGCAACATACACATGGTAAGTGGTAGCGCCTTCAACATCTGACATCATTGATTCGACCTCAATGCCATAGCCTTCATGGCTTGACGCAACGTTCAAGCAACTGCAGAAGTCACAGAAATCAAGTGATGGATACTCCACACCAGCTGTGTAGTTGCAAGCAGACTCGTCCCCACATCCCTGAAGGATATCGCAGATCAAATCCCCATTCATATCCAAGCAATCTCCTTCGCAATCAAAGCCTTCTTCTGGGTAGGTACAAGAACCATCGTTGAAGTTTGGCGCTGGAAATACGTTTGGATTGAAGTTACAAGCAGCCTCGTCGTTGCAGCCAATGCAGAATGGTGAAACTTGGCACATGCTCTCATCCAATTCAGTGGCAGCTGGGTCGTAGTTGCAATTGCCTTCGATGGTACAGCCAAAGATTTCCAAATCATCACAAACACCGTCCTCATCAGAATCTCCCGTGCAGTTGCCTTCGCAATCATACCCCAATTCTGGGTAAGCGCAAGATCCGTCGTCATAAGTGGCTTCTGTGCTGTAGTTGCAAGCTGTTGCATCCAAGCATCCGCATTCGTTTCCGCCAAAGCTTAATGATAGGTAGGTGTCTTGCGACTGTTCTCCATTCGGGAAAACCTGGACATACAACTGGCCACTGATGTCTCCATCTGTCGTCAGTTGTGCAACCAACACACGCTGGTCTTCACCTGCGAAGCCATTGCTCGAAGTGATCAAAGCGAACCAAGAACCTCCAAAGAATGAATTCATTTCAAGGTTCCCTCCAGCGTTAAATGTATTCATCCAATCGTCTGCAGGTGCTTGGACGACCGTGATTGCACTTTCACCGGCTCCAGCTACTCCATCAATGCCGATGGTCAACCAACTGTCATAGTTCAAAGAAGGCACGACCGTAAAGAACAATGGGTTGATGTTATCCGGCGTGATTCCACCAAATGGATCTTGGTAAAAGCTCGTTGTTGTTTGTAAGAATGACGGGTTGTTGATGTCACCTGAAACCGAACTGACAAAGTCATCAGCCGTTGGTGTCGTGACATATACACGGTAGGTACTCATACCCGCACTCAAGCCATCAATGCTTCCGTCTTGGGTTTCCACCAATTCAAGCTCAAGCCCGAAGCCAGCTTCTCCTCCTGAACCGCAAGAGCAGAAGTCACAGCTACCGTCGTCGTAAGATGCAGATGCGTTGTAGTTACAAGCGAGATCATCCATGCATCCCAACACTTCATTGACCGTAATGATTTGGTCTTGTGACGTGCTGTTTCCGCAAGCATCTGTCGCTGTCCAAGTGCGTGTGATCACAGTGATTTCAACATTGCTGTTGTCTGTGGCATCCACAAAGTCAATCGACACTTCGTTGCAGTCGTCTGATGCTGTTGGCATTTCGTCTTGAACGTCATCTCCAGAAGTGTAAGTCACGTCCGCTGGGAATGAAGTGAAGGCAGGTGCAACAACATCTGTCACCATAATGGTTTGCGTATGCTCTGTGGTGTTTCCGCAGGCATCAGAAGCAGACCACGTTCGGTGAATCGTGTAGCTAATTCCACATGATCCATCGCTAATTACATCCATTGGAGCGGAGATGCTCACAGCAGAACAATCTTCTGCTGAAAGCGTTGCCATTGGAATTTCATCGTTGCAACTCAACTCAATGTTTTGAGGAGTCGAAGTGAAGACAGGTCCTTCCGTGTCGATGATCGTGATGTACTGAACTGCAGATCCTGCGTTACCGCAGTTGTCTGTCACTGTCCAAGTACGCATCACACCAGGATTTTCCAAGCAAGTTGATGGGTTATCCACAGATGCGGATGCTGCGTCTCCTTCTGAGTAAATCGCGGTACCAGCCCATGAGATGCTAATGCTATTGCTCGTAGTAGAGACCGAAATTTCAGCTCCATCGCCAATCCCATTTGTGTTGATGGTCACGGCGGCAATATTGTCCAAGGAAATATTGGTAATGTTTACATGAGCGTAATCGTATGAAAACGGGAATCCGTTTGTACCCGCGACAGACAGATTGATCATCGATCCATCAATGTCCACCGTTACCGCTCCGCGATGCGAAGCAGGATTAGATACCATGTCATCGTACGTAAGCTCAGCACCATCACCAATGGTAACATCGCTCGCCGCAAGCTCCAATGAAGCACCAAATGGACCGCCAAAGTTGAATCCCATTTCAACATTGAAATCAGCAGTAGACCCTGTCAGGTCAAACCCTGGAGAGTATGGAGCATCCGCATAGCTAAATTCCAAGTCGCTTGCGTTTGCACAATTGTCATAAGACTGTGTAGGGAATTCAGCAACACCTGCACCAGGAGTCAAATCATCTGTGCATTGAGCAGAGAAGTCAACTTGTGCAACTGCAACAGGGCTCTCAGAATCCAACAACTGAACAACTTGTGTAGCAGTCGCGACGTTGCCAAATGCATCCGTTGCAGTGAATGTTCGAGTCAAAGTGTAGCCGCAATCTGCTTCAGTAATTTCCTCTGACACTTCAACTGAAGCATCTGGGAAACATCCTTCATCAACGGCAGTGGCCATTTCTGTTGGGTATGCATCAGAACAGTTCTGAGACAAGTCACCTGGAACATAAGTGAAGACTGGAGCGTCCGAATCATCCGATGCATAACCAAATGGCAAATGCACAGCAATCGCATTGTTGGCATCTCCTTCTGGGAACATTTGGACAAAGATTTGTCCGCTCAAGATTCCGTGGGTTGTGAATTGTCCAACCAAGACGCGGCCATCATCACCTGACAAACCGTTTGTAACGTCTGGCAGTACATACCATCCATCTCCAAATTCGCCTTCCATCGTAATGCCATTTCCAGCGTTAAAATCAGCGACCCATTCTGTTGATTCAATGGTAGAAATCAATGATTCTCCCGCTGAAACCATGAAATTATCGATTCCAATGGTCACCCAGCTATCCCATTCTAAGCTTGGGAAAATCGCGAAGAAAGCAGGATTGACAACGTTGGCCGTAACATCAGTGTTCACTCCAGATCGGTAGATCGGTTGCGTGCTCAAAATGTATGACGGATTGATTGCATCACCTACAACCGCACTCAACTTATCCGTTGCGTTTGGTGTCTCAACATACATGCGGTATTGCGTACCATCTGCTGTTTCTTGCACTGCCTCAATTGCAATGTTGTAGCCTTCTACCGAAGCAGTGGCGGCACAACAGTAATCACAAGAACCGTCTTCCTCAGTGAATGACGCGTCATAATTACAAGCAGACTCATCCGTGCAGCCTAAAACTTCAAGCTCATCACACGTGCCATCTCCATCTTCATCGTTGTAGCAGACGTTATCGCAATCGTATACAATGCCTTCTTGTCCTTCACCAAACGTAATGCTTTCTAAATAGGTGCAAGTTCCGTTTTCTTCAGTTGCAGTGGAATCATAGTTGCAGGCAGACGAATCAGTGCAGCCACCGAGTTCAAACTCGTCGCAAACACCATCATTGTCCACGTCATTGATGCAATCTCCATCGCAAGTCAGCCCCTCTTCAGGAAACTCACAGGTAACGAGGTCTGTCACTGTTCCAGCTGGAACGTAGTTGCAAGCAGCTTCGTTCAAACAACCCGCGATTTCATCTTCGTCGCATACATAATCACCATCTGCATCGTTCAAGCATTGGCCATCGCACGTGATGTTTTCGCCCCAATATGCCGGACCGTCCTGACATGAGCCATCATCCCACAAAGCATCTTCATCGTAATTGCATGCTGTCTCGTCTGTGCAAGCGCAAGCAGGCGCTGAGAAAGTCATATAAAACTCGATGCTTTGGTTTTGGTCGCCTTCAGGGAAGATTTGAACAAACATTCCTCCGCTCATGAGACCGTCGGTTGTGAATTGTCCAATCAGCACTCGGTTGTCGTCACCAGCAATGGCGTTTGTATAACCTGGGAACATGAACCATCCGCCACCAGCTGCGTTGCTCGTGGAGATGTTTCCTCCAGCTTCGAAATCTGCAATCCATGGATCTGAATTCGCACCGGTTGCCAAATCTTCAACAACTTCAACCGCATATTCACCAGCATCTAAATTTGCTGATTCGGTCAGTCCAATCGTCACATAAGAATCAAATGCCCCTTGCTCAAAGCCGGGCAACGTTCCAAACATGGGATTCCAAAAATTTGGAGTAACGCCGCCGCCGCCGCCTTGCCATTGGAAGAATTCTGTTGTTGTGTTCACCTCAAGCGGTGTAGTTTCCGTCAAGCCCGTCACTGCGGAAATTGCATCCGTCGCGTTCTCAGTTGTCACATACAGACGATATGTGCGCAAACCTGGAATTCCGCTTGGGTTGTGCAAGTCAAGTTCCAAACCGTAAGCATCGTTCTCAGAAACAACAGTAAGGCAGCAATAATCACAAGAACCATCGTCTTCGTTGGAACCTGCGTCGTAGTTGCAAGCAGTCGCATCCGTGCACCCTAGGTAGATGCAAGAACCGTCATCAAGCGTTGCTGTTGCTTCATAGCTGTCAGCTTCTGGATCTGTGCATCCACACAATTCATTGCTGAATGAGAATTGGAAGCTTGTTGGACCAGCACCGTCAGGAATGTAGTCAACGTAAAGAGAGCCATTCAAGTTTCCGTCGGTGGTAACTTGCGCGAGCATGACCATGTTGTCATCACCTGCAAAGCCATTTGTCGCTCCACTTGGCACTGACCAGCCATCTCCATCTGAAGAATTCACTCCGTTGATGCTGAGATTACCCCCTGCTAGAAAGCTTGAGCTCCAAGAAGCCTCGCCGCTCAAGAGAATGGAGGACTGGGCACCTTCAGCCTCAGAGTCAAGACCAATGGTGACGTAGCTGTCGTATTCAAGTTCTGGGAAGAACGCAAACAATCCTGGATTGATGTCGTTTACCGTGAGACCCCCAAACTCATTCATGTAGAATGATGTACTGGTTGTCAATTCAACAATCCCTGACTCTCCGTTTGTGGAGACTCTTGAAACGTAATCTGCCGCCGAAGGTGTTTCGAGGTAGATTCGATAGGTTGATGAACCGGCAAGTGCGGCAACTTCTGGGGAGGATTCAGTACCGTCAAACGTTGCGAATGTTTCAACATGGAGTTGAAAACCATCCGGAGCTTGATCTCCTGAATCGTAACCGAAGCAAGCCGTCTGAGCGACTGAAGTGCTGGAAACGCTTGTCAATCCGACAAGCATTCCGAGCAGGAAGTAGAATTTCGTCTGCATTATTCCTAGGTTAAGCTGTCGAAAATTACGAAATATCAAGCTTAGAAACAAGCACATCGACAAGAAAAATAATTCAATCGAGAAAAATGGCACATTCAACGAAGTGTGGATAACGTTAAAAATCAGCGCTCGCTGCACTAAATTTGTCAAAAAAAGATGTTCGAAAATCTGCAAGAACGATTTGATCGTGCCTTCCAAGTCTTGAAAGGACATGGGCAAATTACTGAGGTCAATGTTGGAGAGACCCTGAAAGAGGTAAGAAAGGCACTATTGGATGCAGATGTTGACTTTAAAACAGCCAAGAATTTCACTCAAAGAGTAAAGGAAAAAGCACTGGGAGAGAAGGTTTTAACCTCAATAAAACCGAGCCAACTGCTGATCAAGATCACACACAAGGAGCTCACCGAGTTGATGGGCAATGCTGCGGCAGAATTCAAACCATCAGGCAATCCGTTTACAATTCTCATGGCTGGATTGCAAGGTGCGGGTAAAACCACACATTCCGGTAAAATTGCTCAACTCCTCAAGACAAAGCATGGCAAAAAGCCGTTGCTCGTCGCCTGCGACGTGCACCGTCCTGCGGCAGTTGATCAATTGCAGGTTTTGGGAGAATCCATTGGCATCGACGTGTATGCAGAGCCTGAAAGCAAGGATGCACCAGGCATTGCGAAGAATGCTTTGAGCCATGCAAAGGCGAATGGCTACAATGCCGTCATCTTTGACACTGCAGGTCGGTTGGCCATTGATGAGGTTATGATGGCTGAAATCATTGCAGTGCGGGACATTGTAAGACCCACGGAGATTCTATTCACGGTTGATGCAATGACAGGACAAGATGCTGTCCGCACAGCAAAAGCATTCAATGAAGCGCTCGACTTTACAGGAGTGGTTCTCACCAAATTAGACGGTGATACGCGCGGAGGAGCTGCCTTGGCCATTCATTCAGTGGTAGGCAAACCCATCAAATTTGTAGGCGTTGGTGAAAAAATGGATGCTTTGGATACGTTCCATCCCAACCGGATGGCAGATCGAATCCTTGGAATGGGCGATGTCGTTTCACTGGTCGAGAAAGCGCAAGAAGTCATCTCCGAGAAGGAGGCCGCGGCGCTCGAAGCCAAAATCCGGAAGAATAAATTCGACCTGGAAGACTTCTTGAGCCAAATCCAGCAATTGAAGAAAATGGGCAATGTCAAGGATCTCATGAATATGATTCCAGGCATGTCGAAGGCGCTAAAAGGCATTGAGTTGGACGATAATTCATTCAAAAAAGTGGAATGCATCATCCAATCCATGACACCATCAGAGCGGGCGAAACCTGAAATTATTGATTCAAACCGCAAAAGTAGAATTGCAAAAGGATCAGGCACGGATGTCCCTCAAGTCAATCGACTTTTGAAGCAATTCCAGGACATGAAGAAAATGATGCACGTCATGACAAAGGGCAAAGGCGGTAAACGAAGCCGAATGGCCAACTTATCGTCGTTCAACAAATAATCCACAGCGAAAGCCATGCACATTATTGACGGAAAGGCAACCTCCATTGCAATTCAAAATGAATTGAAAATCGCGGTAGATGATCGCATTAAACAAGGGCTTAAAAGGCCGCATCTTGCTGCGATCATTGTCGGAGAGAATCCCGCGAGCAGGGCTTATGTGGGTCACAAAATCAAAGCCTGTGAATATGCAGGCTTTGAAAGTACACTCGTCGAACTGCCTCAAGAAACGAGTGATGAGGCACTGAAGGCAGAAGTGACAAAATTGAACAACAACAGTTCGATTGACGGTTTCATCGTTCAACTGCCTCTACCCGATCACATCGATGCTCAAGCCATCCTAGAGTGTGTTGAGCCTACAAAAGATGTGGATGGTTTTCATCCTGTGAACGCAGGAAAGCTAAGTCTTGGACTGCCATGCTTCGCTCCTGCTACTCCTTCAGGAATCGTCGAACTATTGAAGCGGTACGGAATCGAAACAGAGGGAAAACATGCCGTGATCCTCGGGCGAAGTGCCATTGTCGGCACCCCCATGACATTGCTTCTGAGCCGCAATGCCAACCCTGGAAACTGCACGGTGACCATGTGCCATTCCAGAACGCAGAATCTGGCAGATATAACACGTTCCGCTGACATCCTCATTGCAGCGATCGGCAAAGCACACTTCGTCACCCCCGATATGATCAAGCCGGGAGCAGTGATCATTGATGTTGGAATCAATCGAATTGAGGATGCTTCTCGAAAATCGGGCTCGCGACTCACAGGCGATGTCGCCATGCACTTGATTGATGATCAATGGGGTGGCCACATTACGCCTGTTCCAGGCGGAGTTGGCCCTATGACAATCGCCATGCTGCTAAAAAACACACTCGAGGCTGCAGGCAAATGACCAACTGGTCAAACTCGGATATTGAACGCATGCGTCGAGCGATTGAGCTTGCCAGCAAAGGTGAAGGCTTCGTAGCTCCCAACCCAATGGTTGGATGCGTAATTGCAGCAGCAAATGGCCGCATCATTGGAGAAGGCTGGCACGAACAATTCGGTCAATCTCATGCCGAAGTCAACGCCCATCGCTCCATCCGAGAGGAAGACCTTCACCTTCTGCCAGATAGTTCGTGGTATGTGACCCTGGAGCCTTGCAACCACCAAGGTAAAACACCAGCTTGCTCAGGACTGATTGAATCGATAAGCCCCAAACGCCTTGTAATCAGTGCTTCAGACACAAATCCAAATGTCCTTGGCGGGGGCGTTGAACGCCTTAGAAAAGCGGGAATTGAAGTGGAAGTCGGATGCTTAGAAAGGGAAGTACGCTGGCAAAACCGTCGGTTTTTTTGCAATTCCAACAAGCAACGCAGTTACGTGGTCCTAAAATGGGCACAGTCGAGCGATGGCTTCATGGACCCGCGATCATCAAATGAACGGACTGCAGGCAGCGGAGGACGGGCCATTACGGGCCTTGAGGCCACCCCGATCACGCACAAGTGGCGCGCTCAGGAAATGGGTATTGCAGTGGGCGTTGGAACAGCAGTCATCGATGAACCAGAATTGACCGTGCGATTCGGCCATGGAAAATCTCCTCGCGCAATCATCATTGATCCGCAAGAGCGCTTGCCAACATCACATCCGTTGCTGGAACGAAAAGGTTTAGACCAAACCCTGCACGTATGCCGAGGAATCGGAAAAGAACCGAAGCACAAACGCTTCTGGAATCCTGAGGACGGATTGCTCAGCCTCATGCAAAAACTTTGGAGGCAAGATGGAATCTCGAGCATTTTAGTAGAAGGAGGAGCAAACACCTTGCAACACTTCCTCTCCGAATCGATGTGGGATGAGGTGAAAGTGTGGACAGCTTCGCATGATCTCAATGGAGGACTCAAAGCCCCAAGTTGGCCAAAAGAAGCTGCTCAACCACCGTACGAATCGGGCTCAGGTTTTGCCGGGAAAGATCGCTGGGAAATGGGCATTCGTCCTCAAGACCCAAAATGATTGCAGAGCAATTACCTTCGCAGCGTTCCATGCATCCACTCTCCTACCTCGTCATCAGCATATCCCTTTCCACTGGGATATTCTTATTGTTCCAAGCCTTTAAAAATTGGCGTGTCGATTCATTCAAAGCTATCGTACTCAATTACGGTGTCGCTGCCACTCTCGGGTGGTGGCTCGCGGGAGGAGGCAGCACGTTTGCGCGAGCTTGGGAATCTGATTGGAGATGGGTCGCCATAGGCTTAGCCGCAGGGGGACTATTTATCTATCTGTTTCAATTGATTGCAAGGAGCGCGCAGGAAAACGGCATCACCGTTACTTCAATCTCTGCGAAGTTGAGCATGGTCATTCCAGTTGCCATCTTCTTATTGTTTGATCCAAGCGATGCCGTAACAATCAAAAAAATCGCTGCAATCGGATTGTCAATTCCTGCCATTGTTCTCTCCTCATGGAAGCCAGAGCAACCCAAAAGCAAGAAGAACTGGATTGTCCCCATGACAATTTTTGTGGGCAGCGGGATGATTGACCTCATGTTTGCCACATTTTCAGGACCCGAATTCATGAAGGAAGTCTCCTTCCGTTATTTGTTTCCGTCCCTCCCGCTGAGCACAGCTTTTATAACCGGCTTCGCTTGGCTCATTTTTAATCCTGGAAAACAACAAGAGAACAGTTTTAATTCTCGCAACACTTGGTTAGGAGGCTTACTCTTAGGCACAATCAACTTTGGATCACTGTACTTTCTTCTAGAAACCTACGACAAGGTCAACCTCGACAAGAGCGCCATTATGCCCATCAACAACTTGGGCATCATCATCGCTAGCGCCCTTTTTTCACTTCTGCTCTTTCGTGAAAAGCTGCATCGGTACAATCTACTGGGACTCGTTCTCGGAGCCACCGCAATCGCACTGCTTTATGCAGAGCGGACCACGTAGAGTCAGTCGTCAGACGGAGCCAACTCTGGCTCTGCTTCATCCTTCGAACTTTCTGATTGCATGTCTGCATCCCGCTGAGCGCGCTGCATTGGATTCTCTTGATTCGAAGCTCCCCAGCGCGAGCGACCTTCGGACTTGAACAGCTCAAAACGCGTCGGTTGAGGCCGAGCTGGCCAATAGTTATCCGACATGTCGACATCTGCTGTCTCTAACATTGGATCCAAGGTGATTTGCGCCACAGGAGTATCGGTCACAAAAACCTTCGTGACCGTTGGCTCACTCATCTTCCAAATCTCAGCTGGAATGCGGCGAATTTCCTGGGTGCCATCTTCGTATTCAAATTGCATGATCAAAGGCATCACCAATCCACCTTCATTGCGGAAGGTTATTTCATAGAAGTTCTTTCCACTTGCCAGCATATCTCGCTCTTCATCAGACAAACTTTCAAGGGCTTCGGTGTATTCCACTTTATCCAACTCCAATACCATGTAAGGGTCGGTTGTGGTGTAAAAGTCATTCAAGGAAACATCTTCTTCGATGTACGTCCTTGGGATGAAATCTTGATCTCGCTTCAAAGAGATATCCGTGGGCTCTGCATTGTCTTGCTCCCGTTTGAAAGCAGCTTCAACGTCAGGATCTTGGGTGTCGATCTGATACCACCGTACATCATCCATGGCAATATCTACGTGATCGGTCGTGTAGAACCAACCGCGCCAGAACCAATCGAGGTCAACGCCTGAGGCATCTTCCATGGTGCGGAAGAAATCAGCCGGCGAAGGATGCTTAAAAGCCCAACGACGGGAGTATTCTTTGAATGCGTAATCAAACAATTCCCGGCCCATCACCGTCTCACGAAGAATGTTCAAAGCGGTAGCTGGTTTGCCGTATGCATTGTTACCAAATTGATAAATGGACTCTGAATTGGTCATGATGGGACTGATGCGCGACTTATCACCGCCCATGTAATTCCGAATGTCCCGAGCCCGGCCTCTGCGAGTTGGGTAATTCCGATCAAACTCCTTCTCAGTGAGGTATTGCACGAACGTATTCAAGCCCTCGTCCATCCATGTCCATTGGCGCTCATCTGAATTGATGATCATGGGGAAGAAATTGTGCCCGACTTCATGAATGATGACGCTGATCATTCCAATTTTTGTTCTTTCGGTGTAAGTGCCATCAGCTTCAGGTCGGCCGCCGTTGAAACAAATCATTGGGTACTCCATACCTATCCATTTGGTGTGAACTGAAATTGCCACTGGATACGGATAGTCTACCGTAAAGTCAGAGTATGTTTTGAGAGTTTGAGCGACAGCTTTGGTAGAAAATTGCTCCCACAGAGGATTGCCCTCCTTTGGATAATAGCTCATTGCAAGCGGTGAAGCATTTCCAACATGAACCGCCATGGCGTCCCAAATGAATTTACGGCTAGAAGCCCATCCAAAATCCCGAACATTCTCAGCATCAAAAATCCAAGTCTTCATTCCAGACGCCTTTGTTTTTTCATTCTCTCTCGCTTCATCTTCCGTCACGATTAACACAGGTTGGTCAAACGTGCTCTTGGCTTTCTGGAACCGTTTTCGTTGCGTGGAATTCAAAACGGATTTCGCATTCTGAAGCACACCGGTCGATGCCACCACGTGGTCTTCAGGCACCGTAATCTCGACGTGATAATCCCCGAAGTTCAGCGTAAACTCTCCACTTCCCAAAAACTGCTTGTTTTGCCAACCTTCGTTGTCAGCATAAACGACCATGCGTGGGAAAAACTGAGCAATCGTGTAGATGTAATTGTCCTCTTCTTCGAAATACTCATAACCGCTTCGCCCCCCATCTTTCATGCGGTCATTGATGTTGTAGTTCCAAGCAACGTCAAAAACGAAGTTGCCTCCTGGTTTGATCGGTTTCGGCAAATCGATGCGCATCATCGTATTGTTGATGGTATACGGCAATGGACGCCCTGTCTCATCTCCAACATATTGGATTTTGAATCCTCCATCAAAGCTTGGCTCCAAACCCATCACGGTGCCGAAACCTTCACGACTTCCCAAATTGGATTCACGGATTTTGTAGCTATCGCTGTCCATTGCGCGTACATTCTGGTCCAACTGCATCCAGATATAGCGCAATTCATCTGGGCTATTGTTGGTGTACAAAATGCGTTCTTCACCGTCAATGCGTTGATTCGCGTCATCCAAGGTGACTTGAATGTTGTAATCGGCTTGCTGCTGCCAGTATTCGTGGCCAGGGGCGCCAGACGCGGTCCGATAAATATTGGGGGTTGGCAACTCCTGACCCAACTGCCGAAACTTGTTGTCGTTGATTTGAGAGGGCACATCCTCCAATGCTTGCTGTGCGACCGCAGTGGCCATTCCTGCTACAAACAACAATAAAGTTGCGAGCAACGGTTGAAAACGATTTCTTTTCATGCTTATTTGCTGTGGCTTCCAATTTACGTCACATGCAACAATCTCAACAGCCTTTCACACATCCTTTTCTTCATGCAATGCCCGAATTGCAGCGATGGACTTCTGACATGCTTCTGAAGAGGCCGAAACTGTTCTTTCTTTTTG